>CAXNGR010000158.1:0-7722 GCA_964201265.1 Verrucomicrobiaceae bacterium | reverse complement strand
TGTTCAGGGTTTCCAGCGCGGTGGTGAAGCTGTTACTCGCGCCGGACTCGTAACGGATGTTCTGGTGAACCCACGCCCGTATCCATTCGACCTGCTGATAGCCAGGCGGCAGGTCGCCGACGATAGAGGCCGCCATCGCGACGAGCTCGTCAGACTGGCAGTAGCGACTGGGCAGCAAGTAGTGCAGCAGCTCGGTGGGCAACTGCTGCACGGGGGTCATCGGAGCCGTCAGATTCGCGTCCACATCCTCAGAAACCTCCACCTGGAACTGCACGGCGAGACGAAACCCGCCTGCGGGCATCACGATTCTCTGGCAGAGATTGCCGTAAAGATCTGTGAACTCCACCACTGGCACTTTGGGCTGAAGCAGGAACTCCTCACGCATGATCCACTGCGCCCAGCCGCTGCGCGGTCGCAGCATGAAGATGGCAGGCACACCTTGGGTGGTGTGGTAATCAAGCTGGCATGTGGCGTCGAGGATCATAAGGGGCGCGTGGTCTGCGGCAATATGCCTGGAAAACAGCGCCCTCTTTTCGTTGGAGATGACGGAAGGGCAACTGGAATCAGACGTGTGGCCCCGTTAATGCCCTGTTGAGCGCCGCCCTGACGTGGGAAGTGAGATTCTCTACCTGCGTCAGCGGCTCAACTCACGCCTAGGTGCCAAGCTACGCGGCGTATTTCACGATCTCGTGGCCAAAGCGGTCGCTGGTGGTGAAGGTGCGCTCGATCTCAGCCATCGCCTCTTGGTTGCAGCGGGACCGAGCCAGTTCGCTGAGTGCTAGGCTGGCGGCTTTTTCCTGGTCCAGCAATGCCTCCAGCAAGCCGCTGGCCTCGCTGCTGCCCAGTAGCACCGCCCAATCGCGCAGGCAGCCGTAGGAGGCGATTTCCTGATGCTCGATCTTCTGCGCACAGGCGACGAACGCCGCATTTAGACCTGGGGAGCCGTGTTGCTCGGTAGCCGTTTGCTCGCAGGCGTGCAGGAGCTTGGCTGTGATCTTGCAAACGCTGCCACGTGCCTCCTCGCCCAGCACTTTGAAGACTCGTCCCAACTTTTCGACGTGGCCGACAGTCTCGCCATGATGGGCGTGGAATAGCTGCCGCAAGTGCGGGCAGGTAGCGGCGATGGCGATACTCGTCATCCCGCCCACCTGCTGCCGCTCCGAGTCAAAACGAGTCGCCAACTCGTTCAGAAAGAGGGCCTTCAGCGCTTTCATCAGAACCGAGTCCGGGTTGGATGGACATAGCGACTGTCAGTCCTGGGAGAGTAGCTGCGGCTGTTCCGATAGTCCGGACGGCTTTGCTGCTGGGAACCATGATGCTGATGCACGCCGCCGTAAAGATACTGGCCGTTTTGATAGTACCGGTTGTTGTAGGTGCGGCCCTGGTAGGAATAGACGCCGGTTTGATAATTTCCGCCGGAGTAGTAGCGCCCGTTGTAGTAGTAGGCGCTGCCGACGTAGTTGCTCGGCAGCGTGGTGTAGTAGCCACGGCTGGCGACGACTGATGCGCTGCCGTACGAAGGACGCTGGCCGCCGTAATAGCCGGTATCGACACAGGAGCTAAGGGTCGCCGCGAGAAGCAGCGGAAGGACAAACAAGGATTGGCTGAGTTTCATGGGATGGATGTTTTGGGGTGGGTTGAGGGGGCAGCATGCGACGTGATGCCGTGCAGGCTTGAAATGGGGGGCTAAATCCTGCCTGTGAGGAGTAGGACGACCAGGATGATGACGATGATGCTGGCACCACCGCCGAGGTAGTGGTTGCCAGAGCGGAAGCCGTAACCGCCTCCGCCGAGGAGAAGAAGAATGAGCAGGATGATGAGAATGTTCATGGTGTTAAGAGCGGAATGCTAAGTCAGGAGCGCTGGTGAGTGCCATGGGGTGATCACCCCGGTTTTGGATGCCGACTTGGCGGCTTGTTGAAATACCCGTGAATGATCGGGTAAGACGACAAAGGTCGGTTGTCAGAAGCGGCGCTCCCTGAGGCGACATTTGGTGAGGGATTAGATCCGAGCGCGCTTTTTGAGCGAGTTCATGGAGACCTGCGCCCCTTGCTCTTGCAACACGACCTGCTGTGTCCGCATGGCAAGCCACACGATCACTGCCGCACGCCGCGCTTCATATTTGTCGTAAACGCGCGTCACAAAGTCCCCGAGTGTGAGTGGTTTTGGTTGGGAGTGAATGTTCATGACATGAGCATGGCGGGTGAAATGCTGCGTGCCATGGGGTCTTCACCCGCCAGTCACAGATCGGATGATCTCGACTCAGGCAAAATTCAGCACGCCCCCTGTTTGCATCGGCTGCGGGCGGAGTTCCGGCAAGTATTGCTCCTCAGAATCACGACTGGCGCCGCCAGCCTTGGTCAAAACATCCATGGCCTGTGTGATGGCAGCGTCGTTGCTGGCCCGCACCGCGACGAGGATCCGGCCATCTTTGATGCGGGTTTCATAGAGTTTGGCTTTTACCCAAGAAAGGCCTTGGTGATGCAAGCTGGCCACGAGGTCTCCCAAAACGGCCACTATGGGTCCGACTGCGGATAAAACGGAAATATCACGGCTGAGGAACGCTGCTCCCTTCAATCTCAGCACCATCTGGTCGGCTTGAATGCGGGAGTAGGCGATGCAGAAAACGGTGTCCTGATTCATAATTGTACGGGTGAGTTTGCCGCCAGACTGCCTTCTGCAAATGCGTGCCTCAATGGGGCCTTCACCCCAGCAATGCCTCATTCATGCCGCAGCGCATCAATCGGGTTCAGCTTCGCCGCCCGGCGTGCCGGAGTATAGCCAAAAAGTACGCCGACGATCGCGGAGAAGGCGAAGGCGATCACATTGATCTGTGTGTTGAAGTTGAACGGCACCTTGATGACCTGCGCGAGGCCGTAGCAGAGGCCCAAAGCGATCAAAATGCCCACGATGCCACCGATGCAGGACAGCGTGACGGCTTCCACGAGGAACTGCAGCAGCACCTCGCTCGCTGTGGCTCCGATGGCGAGGCGGATGCCGATCTCGTGCGTGCGCTCGGTCACGGAGACGAGCATGATGTTCATGATGCCGATGCCGCCGACCAGCAGCGACACACCCGCCACCGCCGCGAGCAGCATGGTCATGAGCTGCGTCGTGGAGCCCAGCGTCTCGGCGATCTGCCGCGTGTCGAAGATGTTAAAGTCGTTGTCCTGGTTGCTTTGCAGGTTCCGCCGCTGGCGCATGATCTGCGTGATCTCGGCGATCAGCTCTAGGCTGTTCGTGCCTTCCACGGCGGAGATGGAAATCTGATTGATGTCATGCGACGACGTTTTGCCGATCAGCCGACGTTGCAGCGAGGAAAGCGGCATGATGATGGTGTCATCTTGATCGCCCATGCCCGCCTGGCCTTTCGTCGCCAACAGCCCGATGACCTCGCAAGAGGCACGTCCGATGCGAATGCTGGCCCCGATGGGATTTTCGGTGCCAAACAGCTCCACACGCACCGTGTTACCGATCACGCACACCGCGCTGCCGGAGCGCAGATCCGCCTCGGTGAACAAGCGCCCTTCCGCGAGGCTCCACTTGTTGATTTGGAAATAGATCGGCGTGGTGCCAGTGATGGTGCTGGCGCGGGCATTGCCGAGGTAAATCGTGCTCAGCGAGGCCGTGCGCACCGGCGCGATGGCGGCGATGCTGGCGATCTGTTCGCCGAGCGTTTCCGCATCTCTCTCGGTGAAACTCGGCACACCTGCCGATGAGCCTCGTTGTCCAAAACCCGCTCCAGGCCGCAGCGTGAGCAGATTGCTCCCCAGGCTGGAAATCTGCGCCTTCACCGCCAGCGTGGCTCCTTCGCCCAACGTGACCATCGTGATGATCGACGCCACGCCGATGAAGATGCCCAGCACGGTCAAAAAGGCCCGCGTGAGGTTGCGGCCGATCTCTCGCACGGCGATGGCAAAGGCGTTCCAGATCATGACGAGGTAGTATCGGATTCGACGAGGCCGTCTTTGATCACCACGCGTCGTTTCGCACATGCGGCCACGTTTTCATCATGCGTAACCATCAGCACCGTGATGCCGCGATCCACATTCAGTCGCGTGAGGATCTCGATGATGTCCCGCGTCGTCACGGAGTCGAGATTGCCCGTCGGTTCATCCGCAAACAGCGTACTCGGCTCCGTCACGATGGCCCGGGCAATCGCCACCCGCTGCTGCTGCCCACCCGAAAGCTCACCCGGCGTGCTGCTGAGCTTCGTCGGCAGTCCCACCGCCGTCAGCGCCGCCGTGGCCTTCTCATGCCGTTCCTTCCGCGACATGCCGCGATACAGCAACGGCAGCTCCACATTCTCCAGCGCACTCGTCCGCGCCAGCAGGTTGAACCCCTGAAAAATAAACCCCAGCGCATACCGCCGCAGCAGCGACCGCTGATCCGCATCCAGCGTCTCCACCGCGATCCCCTCATACAGGTAATGCCCGCTCGTCGGTGTATCCAGACAGCCCAACACATTCATCAACGTCGATTTCCCCGACCCACTCGGCCCCATGATCACCACAAACTCCCCCTTCCGAATCGTCAGATCGATCCCCTTCAACGCCTGAAACGCCGCATCGCCGAGGCCATAGGTCTTCGTCAGCCCGTTCAGTTCGATGAGAGGTGCTTCACGCGTGCCTCCAGCGAGCTTTTCAGGTGTGAGTTCAGTTTGAATGGCAGAGAGCTTCGTGACGGGTTCAGCGACAGTCTAAGTCACGGCGTCAGCATGCTGAATGGGGTGAATACCTGCTTTTGAGGGGGCAACGGATGAAGCCAGTGCCCCCCCTTTTTTACCGCCCATGTTTTACCGATCAAAAGCTCGCAAGCAGGCAGATGATTTCATCCGTATCCTCCGCCGAGCCAAAGGTGGACGTGACGCCATCAATGAGGCCGGTGTCGGCGAGCCATTCTGCTGCCGGGGAATAGGGCCAACAGTCTGTCGATCTGATCCTGCGGGATGCCTGGGCAACTTGTGATTTCAACTCGCTTTAGAGATGTTGAAGAGAACAGAGCCGAAACGTCTGTGATCTCCCGACAGTAGGCAAGCCCGAGCTTTTTCAAGGAAGGGAGCGTGGCGAGCGGGCTGACATCGATTAGTCCATCAGATGAGTTGAAATCCAGCGAATCGAGGTTTGGAAGCGATGCGATAGGTGTCAGGTCGTTCAAACTCTTAGTGCCTGCAATTCGTAGCCACCTTAGCTCAGCCAGACCCGACAGTGGCCCTAGGTCGCTTAAATCAGGGCAACCGTATAGATCTAGCGTCTTGAGCTTCGTCAACTTGGCTATTGGTGCCAAATCGGTGATCTCATTGTCATCAGCCAGGGTTAGCCATTCGAGATTCGGTAGCAGCTCAACTAGCAGTTCCAGGTCGCTTTGGCTCATGGTTGTCTGGGACTCAAGCAAACCCCAACACCGTGCTTCAGGGTGACTCGGGGCGTGAATGAGCAACACCTCCTGGATAGAGATCGGCGGCCAGTCATATTCAACGATGTTAATGATGGGCCAACCGCCTTCTCCGAGCATCCATCGCCCCATGGAGTGGGTAGCCCAGGCGAACCAGAAGCACTTTCGCCAGCGTTCGATAGTTGCTTCGGGCAGATTCAACTGCTGATTCTGAGCCAGCTTCATTGCCAGTTCCACCGCGTAGAAAGGCATCAACGGCTCCTTTGCATTGGCGTCGAACGTGGCGTCTTCGGCAAGTGCCGGAAACAAGTCATCCACCAGCGTTTCGAGGTCATCCTGGTTCTCGGAACGAATCTCTGCGGCGAAGATCAACACTTCCCTCCAATTCGGTTCACCTGCCCACGATGCTAGGTTCTCGGCACTCACTAGAAGTGGCCCTGGCGGATGGGCCGTGTCCCACGCAACCGCATCAAACGAGCTGCCGCGCCGCCTCACTCGTTCGGCTCGCTTTTCATTATCGATCAACTTTTCCACGATATAACACGCAGCGAAGTATTCGAGGAAGGACAGATGCGTGAAGGCAAAGACCGTATGACCGAGTTTATCCACACTTCGCGGAATCAGCAGACCTGATCGATGCGAGATATGACTCAAGAGTTCATCCAGCAAGTCGGCTGCAGGTCGCGCGTCCCTGATCTTGCCGATTTGCTGCATGGCTGCGATCATTGGGAGCAAGACTGCTTCCAGTTCCGGGTGGGTAATCAGAATGTTGCCGTCGGAGAGACGGTCATGAATGGATTTTCTCGTCTTCTTTGCCTGTTCCGCCCTGGTATGCTGCATCTTGGCACCAAGGATCGAGAGAAGGCGTGTTCTCTCAGTTGGCTCAATGGGATAGCACGGCCTCAGCGGGTTGTCGCGGAAGTAAACAGCATCAATCCCGCCGTTGTAGGCTTTGACGATCTCGCGGTAGAGAGCATGGCGTCCGTCTGGCAATGGCTTGCCGCTGCGTTTTAGCATGTTCATCATACACAGCAGGTTGGGCACGCGAGCGATCACTCGCACGCCATCGTGTCCGTGCTGTCGAACTTCACGCATCAACTCCGTGGAGTAGTCAACACTGTGGCGATGCTTAAACCAGGATCGAACAAAGCAATCCTGGCGAAGGTTATCGAATGGTGAAAGGTAGAGAAGTCGCGCAACTCTCACGCTTTTGGCATAGCCGTATTCATTTTGATCAAAAAATGATCCGACGAGGCTCCGCCATGGGGACATCTCTCGCTCATATTTCTCATTTAGCGCGTTTCGCCGCTCTTGTTCTTCGAGATCGAAAGGTGGATTGGTGCCATCAAGATCGTGCAACTTGTCTTTCCATGCAAAATCACAAAGTTCTCCTGCGAGATTTAATTCCTTTTTTTCGATCCGAGCACCATCATACCCAATCACTCTCGAAGTAATTAGCCAGTGGGCATTGGGGTTTGCGAATAGCATCCCATCCTGAAGTATCTTTGAGATACTGCTCCGTTTGTTTTGGTTTCCAATTTCATCAAGACCATCCACAAGGAAGAAGATTTTTGGATCCTCGTGAATAAGCCGGTAAAACTCGGCTTTAAGTTCATCTCCTTGGTATGCGTCGAGCAACAGCATTGAGGTTTCCGAGCGGCGATATTGACTGTGCAGCACGTCAAGTAGGCCGTGCCAGGTCCATTGTTCCGGGGCATCTTGAGGAAGAAGTGGGACAAGATCGCGAAGGATCAACGGCACCGGAATCAGCTCTTCGAATTTGGCTGCGCCCGCAATAGAGCGTTTAGAGGCCAGATTCGCTATAAGAGACTGGATAAGTGTGCTCTTGCCCATGCCTGGATCAGCGAGGAGAATTGTGCGACGGTATTGGGGTTGGGCAAGCCGAGTGATCAGGTCGAACGTGGGATGCTGCGGCAGGGTTAGGCGTGAGTCGTTGTCGATGTCCTCAGGGCGAAGATAGCTTTCCGAGCAGGCAGGATGAACGAAAATGTCCCAGATGTTTGGCGCGGCGCGGTCGGCCCCCTCGTAGTTGAGATCGAGTGCGAGTTCTTGATACGTCTGAAATGCGGCGGCAACGGCTCGAAGGTACGCAGCTCTGCGGTGCTCAGGCGTGGGATTGGCAATCTGATCCCAGAGTTGGTCAATTCCCCAAACATCGGTAAGCGTCACCGTAACACCCATAGGAACTAGGTTGGAACGGGGTGCGTGAGGAGTCAGGGATGTCCGACGTTATGGACAACCAAATTACGATTTTGAAACGGGACGCACGCGGTCGTGTGCGCAGCACGGCTGAGGCGCGGGGGGAGG
>CAXNGR010000157.1:0-7752 GCA_964201265.1 Verrucomicrobiaceae bacterium | reverse complement strand
GATTTCATCAAGGCCAACAAGGTGAAGGCCATCTTCGTCGAGAGCAGCGTGCCGCATGCGACCATCGAGCGCATCGCGAAGGACAGCGGGGCGAAAATTGGCGGCGAACTCTACTCCGACGCCCTCGGCACACCGGGTGAGAAGGTCGAAATCGACGGTCAGTCCTACGACTGCGGCACCTACCCAGGCATGCTGCGCAGCAATGTCTCCTCAGTCGTGAAAGCCCTGAAATAACCCTCATCATTAATAAAATTTCAACGCCTCCAAGTTGACACCCTCTGCTGAGAAAGCGGTTCGCACCTTCCGAACCCTCTGTAACCCTGAGTTTTCCATGAAATCGCTCCCACAACTCCTCGTCGCCGCCGCACTCGTCTCAGCGTCCTTCGCCGCAGAACCGGCCAGCTTCGGCTCCGCACCGTCCACCATCCGAGAAATGTCCACGGACCGACCGGATCAGACGGAAGGCGCCTTCACCGTGCCGAAAGGGATGTACCAGTTTGAGTTCGGCTTCTTGAACTACTCCCGCCGCCTCGACACCGACCACCGCAACGAAACTTTCATCTGGGGCGAAGTGAACGCCAAGTACGGCCTCACCAACGACATCGACATCCAGCTCATCTGGCAGCCCTGGACCGAGCAACGTCACAAGGGTAACTCCGAGGACGCGGACTATCCGGGATTCTACCGCGAGGGCGTCAGCGACTTGGTGGCACGACTCAAGTGGAACGTCGTCGGCAATGACGGTGGCCCATTTGCCATGTCACTGCTTCCTTTTGTCAAAATACCCACGGCCAAGCACCGCATCGGCAACGATCTGTGGGAAGGCGGCCTCGCCATCAACACGGAGATCGACCTCGGCGGCGGCTTCTCTCTAGGCAACAGCGTTTTTGGCACCATCGTGGGAGACAACGACGACACGCTGTACTTCCGTCCGGCCATGACCGCTGTGCTCGGTTATGACATCACGAACCGCCTCAGTTGCTTCGTCGAAATCTTTGCCGCCAGCCAGATGGACAACGAACGCTACTGGCAGACCTCGCTGGACGCCGGCATCGGCTACGCGATCACCGAAAATATGATCTTTGACGCTGGCGTCTTCTGGTTCTTCCGTGGTGACGAGGCGATCAATCCCTTCGTCGGACTCAGCGTCCGTTTTTGATGATGAATTCCCCCGCACTTGAACTCCACGATCTCACGGTCAGCTATGCCAAGAAGCCCGTGCTTTACGGCGTGGATGTTCAGGTGCCGCAGGGGGCGCTCGTCGGCATCATCGGGCCGAATGGTGCCGGCAAAAGCACTATGATCCGCGCCATCATGGGCCTGCTGCCGCTCAGCAGCGGCTGGGTGCAGATCTTCGGTGAATCGTTTGAAAAAGCCCGCCACCGCGTCGGCTATGTGCCGCAGCGTGAGCAGGTGGACTGGGATTTTCCGGTCAATGTCATGGATGTCGTCATGATGGGCCGTTATGGTCGCCTCGGCTGGCTGAAACGCCCCACCCGCGAAGACCGCCGCATTGCCGAGGAGAGCCTCGAAAAAGTCGGCATGCTGCCGTTTCGGAACCGCCAGATCGCCAACCTCAGCGGCGGCCAGCAGCAGCGCGTCTTCCTGGCCCGCGCCCTCGCCCAGCAAAGCGATCTCTACCTCATGGACGAGCCCTTCGCCGGCGTCGATGCCACCACCGAGCGCGCCATCATCGCCCTGCTGCGTGATTTGAAGGAGCAGGGCAAGACCATCCTCGTCGTCCATCACGACCTCACCACCGCGAAAGAGTACTTTGATCACCTTATGCTGCTGAACATGCGCCTCGTCGCCTTCGGCAAAACCGAGGACATCTTCACCGTGGACCTGCTGCAGAAGACGTATGGCGGGAGGCTGACGATTTTGAGCGATGTTGCCGCGAAGGTGGGGAGTGAGACGTGAGAAGTCAGAGGTGAGATGTGTTGAACTTAAAGCCTATCTACGACCTATGAATCCTGTGAGACACTTTCGTGAGTTGCGGACGTACGAAAACGCCCGTCAGGCGGCGAAGATGATCTTCGAGATGTCGAAAACGTTTCCCAAAGAGGAGACTTATTCGCTCACAGATCAGATTCGACGTGCCTCACGCGCTGTGAAAGCGTTGATCGGCGAATCGTGGGGCAGACGGCGTTACAGGGCCTCGTTCTCCCACAAGTTGGTTGAGGCTCTTGGCGAGGCCAACGAGGTCCAAAGCTGGCTCGATGACATTTTGGACTGCGGTTATGCCGACTGCGAGTGGTGCGATTCCATGATGGACCGCTACGTCGTCATTTCGAGCATGATCAGCCGCATGATCGACCATGCCGCCGAATTCTGCCCCAACGATCCCGACACTGACTATCGCGTCCAAGAGCCGCTGCCAGATTCCGAATGGTTCGTCGATCCCCCACTTCACGAGTCGTGAAACACCTCTCACCACTCACTTCTCACGTCTCACTTCTGACGCTTGCCCTCGCAAGCTCCACGGCCCACGCCGCCCGCATCGGCGACCTCACCGAAACCACCGTCACCGAGCAAGCCCTGCGCTTCTTCACCTTCAGCGATCCCTCGCTGCGTCTTGCGCTCATCGGCTGCATCTTGCTTGGACTCAATTGCGGGCTGCTGGGCGGCTTCATCGTTGTGCGCCGCATGTCATTGGTGGGAGACACGCTTTCTCACGCCGTGCTGCCCGGCGTGGCGCTCGGTTTTCTTTGGAACATGACCAAAGACCCCGTGGCGATCCTGATCGGGGCCACACTCGTCGGCGGACTGTCCATGCTCACGGTCAACGCCATCACCCGCACCACACGCCTGAAAGAAGACGCGGCCATGGGCCTCGTGCTCTCGTCTTTCTACGCCGTGGGCGTCTGCCTCATCGGCATGATCCAAAAACTGCCCACTGGCAACAAAAGCGGCATCGACAAATTCCTCTTCGGCCAGGCGGCGGCGCTCAATGGCGGCGACATCGCCCTGCTCGCGGTCACGGCGGTGATCACGCTGCTGTTTGTCACGCTCGGCTATCGCGGACTGCTCACGCTGAGCTTTCATCGCGCGTTTGGCGAGACTTTGGGCGTCCCGGTCAATCTCCTGCATCACGCCATGATGCTGCTCACGGCCTTTGCCGTCGTCACCGCCATGCAGGCCGTCGGCGTCGTGCTCGTCTCGGCCATGCTCATCATTCCTGCCGCCACCGCCTGCCTCATCACTGATCGCATGCACCGTGTGCTGCTGTGGTCTGCGCTCATCGGCATGGGCACGGCCGCGCTGGGTGCGTTTTTCTCCTTCCTCGGCAACAACCTGCCTACCGGCCCCTTCATGGTGCTTGCCGGGGCCGTTCTCTTTGCCGCCGCCTTCCTGTTCAGCCCGCAGCAGGGCTGGCTCACACGCTTGTGGCGTCAGCGCTCGCAGCGTGAACGCATCGAGCGCGAAAACATGCTGAAGGCCATGTATCACCTCTCTGAGCGCCGCGAGTTTCGCGAGGAAGGCATCTCCCTGCTCGAACTCGCCGAGCAGCGCCGCGAACCGCTCGAAACCGAGCGACTCAACGCCGACAAGCTCGTGCATCAGCGCCTCGCCACGCTCACCGACGACGCCAGCATGCTGCACTTCACCCCCGAAGGTTGGCGCAAGGCCTGCGCCGTCGTGCGCAACCACCGCCTCTGGGAACTCTACCTCACCAACGTCATGCAATACGGCGCCGACCACGTCCACGACGACGCCGAGAAAATCGAGCACGTCCTCGGCGAGGACACCGTGCGCCAGCTCGAACGCCGCCTCGACTTCCCGCAAACAGACCCGCACGGCAAGCCGATCCCAGGAGCGCGGGAAGTGCATGGCGCGGCCCGCACACGCCCTAACGAAACCACCGGATACACGCGCTAAAATGCCATCCCTCCTTCCGCCCTTCGAATTCGAGAGCATGATCCTGGCCCCCTGGACCACGGCACTCGACACCTATGGCTGGATGACGCTCATGGCGTTTCTAGTCACCGCGACGTGTGGGTTGATCGGGAACTACCTCATCCTCCGCCGCATGGCCCTTGTGGGGGATGCCATCAGCCACAGCGTGCTGCCCGGGCTTGCCGTCGCCTACCTCGTCTCCGGCCAGCTCACGCTGCCTGCCATGATCGCTGGGGCCGTCGGCGCCGGCCTGCTCACCACCTTCCTCATCGAGTTTCTCCACACCCGCAGCCGCATCAAAGCCGACGCAGCCATCGGCATCACCTTCTGCTCGCTGTTCGCCCTCGGCGTTGTGCTCATCAATCTCTTCGCCTCCAAAATTCATCTCGACGCTGAATGCGTCCTTTACGGTGAGCTCAGCTACCTGCCCAGCGAGCCCATGGTCGCCATCCTCGGCCGCGATCTCGCCCCACAGCCCGTTCTTGTCATGTCCTGCGTCGCCATCCTGGTCGCCCTGCTCGTCATCTTTTTCTACAAAGAACTGCTGCTCACCTCCTTCGATGCCCTCCTAGCCGGATCGCAGGGCTTCCGCCCCGGACTCGTGCATCTTCTGCTCATGGGCGTGCTGTCCATCGTCATCGTCGCCGCCTTTGAAAGCGTCGGCGCCATCCTCGTCATCGCCATGCTCATTCTGCCAGGTGCCACCTCGCAGCTTCTCAGCACCCGCCTGCCCGTCTGCCTCTGGCTCAGCCTCCTCCACGCCCTCCTCAGCGCCATTGGCGGCCTGCACCTCAGCCTCATCCTCGGCTGCTCCATGGCCGCCTGCGTCGTCGTCGCGGGTGCCGTGTTGTTTGGCTGCGCATGGCTTTACACCGTGATCGTGAACGCCTTGCACAAAAAGGCCGCGCTGAGCGCTCCGGTTGAAGCTTGAACGTCCCGGCTTGCCAGCCTCATTCGGCATTCGACATTCCGCATTCGTCATTCAAACTCCGCCTCCATCTTCCAGCAGCCCTTCACCCATGCGCATCCTTTCCGGCCTTCAACCCAGCGGCAGACTTCACATCGGCAATTACTTCGGCATGATGAAGCCGGCGCTTAAGCTGCAGCATGAAGGCGACGCTTACTACTTCATCGCCGACTACCACTCCCTCACCTCCGTGCAGGATGGGAAACTGCTGCGCGAATACGTCCGCGAACTCGCCGTCGATTTCCTCGCCTGCGGCCTCGACCCGACGAAATGCGTCTTCTTCCGCCAAAGTGATGTGCCAGAGCACTGCGAGCTTTCCTGGATTCTCAGCACCGTCACGCCCATGGGCCTGCTGGAGCGCTGTCACAGCTACAAGGACAAGATCGCTCGCGGCCTTCATGCCTCGCACGGCCTCTTTGCCTATCCCGTGCTCATGGCGGCGGATATTTTGATGTACGACAGCGATGTCGTCCCCGTGGGCAAGGATCAGAAGCAGCACGTCGAGGTCACACGCGACATCGCCATCAAGATGAACGAGACCTTTGGCGAAGGCCTCTTCAAGCTGCCGAATCCGCGCATCCAGGAATCCACCGCCGTCGTCCCAGGCCTCGACGGCCAGAAGATGAGCAAGAGCTACGACAACACCATCCCTCTGTTTGAAGAGCCGGGACCGCTCAAAAAGAAGATCATGGGCATCAAGACCGACTCCACGCCCGTCGAAGCCCCCAAACCCGTCGAAGGCAGCAGCATCCTCGCCCTATACAAGCTCGTCGCCTCCGAAGCCGATTACGACACCATGGTGGCCGACCACCTCAACGGCGGCGTCGGCTACGGCGACTTCAAAAAGCGCCTGCTGCAAGGTGTCACCGACTACTTCGCCCCCTACCGCGCCCGCCGAGACGAAATCCTCGCCGACAAAGGCTATGTGGACAAAGTTCTCGCCGAAGGAGCCGAGAAAGCCCGTGCTGTCGCCCGCAAGACGCTCAGCCGTGTGCGTGATGCGGTGGGCCTGGGTTGAGGCGAGGGACAGGCCCACTGGGCTGCGGTTTCCCACCTCCGGGGATTGGATGCGACGCGGGGCTTATCCCGCGAGATCGGATGGTGTCTCGAACTCATGGCTGCCGATGACGCCGTTGTTGAGCGGAAGATCCCATCGCTGTGATTCGTCTCTCTGGCATGACGTTTCTTCCGCGCCTGATTGTCTGCTTCACCCTTGCCTTGCCATTCGCTCAAGCCGTTGAGCCAGGCTTTGAGGCGATCTTTGACGGCAAGACGCTCGATGGCTGGAAGCACGGCGGTAATTGGGTGGTGATGGAGGGTGAGATCGCCTGCGTGAAGAAAGGCGGATCGCTGGTCTATGAAAAAGCAAAGGTGCCGGATGACTTCGAGCTGCGCTTTGACTGGAAGGTCGCCAAAGGCTGCAACAGCGGTGTGTATTACCGGCCTGGGCAGTATGAGTACCAACTGCTCGACAACGCCAACAGCCCCTACGGCGAAAATCCGCGACAGGCGGCGGCTTCATTGTTCTTTGGCATGGCACCAACCAAAGATGTCGTGAAACCCCATGGTGAATGGAACGAAGCCCGCATTGTCTGCCAAGGCTCGGTGATCCAACACTGGCTGAACGGCGCAAAAGTTATCGACTTCGATTACGCCGCGCCGCACTGGTTTCATGAGCTGGAGGTGCTGCGCATTCGTGGCGGTGACTTGACGAAACGTGGCGCGAACCTGTCTCTCCAGTATCATGGCGCGGCGGTGGGGTTCAAAAACCTGCGCTGGCGGGCGATTCCAGCCGGTGAGAAGCTGGTGAGCGAGAACCTGACACCGATGCCGATCCCAGAAGGTGCGTTGCGCAAGGAGCAGGAGCGGGTGAACAAGATGCTGGCGGGCAAAAAGGGCGAGTGGCGGCACGAAGAGCTGAAGCGTTTCAAAGCGGACGAGGCGCATCAAGGTGTGGCAGTAGATGCTGAGCACTTCTATGCGATCACGAATGCCGCCATCGGCAAGTATCGCAAAGACAGCGGTGAACGCGTCGGCGGCTGGAAGGAGACGCAGGGCCGCATTAAGCATTTGAATGCGGGAATCATGCTCGATGGCAAACTCTGGTGTGCGCACTCGAACTACCCGGAGATGCCGATGAAGAGTTCCGTGGAGGTCTTCGACCCGAAAACGATGCAGCCCCTCGAAAGCATCGACCTCACGAGCGTGGGCGGGTCGCTGACTTGGGTGGATCGTCGCGATGGCTGGTGGTATGCCTGCTTTGCCCAATACGCGAAAACCGGCGATCCAGCACGCACGCGCGTCCTGCGCTTTGATTCAAATTGGAAGCCCACCGCAGAAATCCGCTTCCCCGCCGAGATGGTAGCGAGGTTTGGCAAGAACAGCAGCTCCGGCGGCAGTTTTGGCCCAGACCGGCACCTCTACATCACCGGTCATGATGCGCAGGAGCTGTATGTGATGGATCTACCGGTTGCGGATGATGTTTGGGCCTGGAAAACGGCCATTCCGATCTCAGCGCAAGGCCAAGCTTTCGCATGGGATCGCAGCGCTCCAGCACTCCTCTACTCCATCGACCGGAAGACGCACGAGGTGATTGTCTCGCGCGTCACCGACTATTGATGGCGGCGGTTTCAGTCTGATTTCAGAGAAGCCATATCAATCGAGAAGCGATACTTCACGTCGGACCTGACCATGCGCTCGTAAGCTTCGTTGATCTTTTGAATCGGGATGACTTCCACATCGGAGGTGATGTTGTGCGCACCGCAGAAGTCGAGCATCTCCTGCGTCTCAGCGATGCCGCCGATGAGGGAGCCGGAGAGACGGCGGCGACCGAAGATCAATGAGAAGGCGGAGATGGACAGGGGCTTCTCAGGAGCGCCGACCAGAGT
>CAXNGR010000156.1:0-7770 GCA_964201265.1 Verrucomicrobiaceae bacterium | reverse complement strand
ATGGGCATTCAGGCTGGGCAGAGACCCATGCTAAGCGGAAGGCGTGCCAGAATCAGCGGATGAGCTTGTTGAAATGGCTGGATGCCGCGAGGCGTTTGGTTCACCCTCTCACCCACCATGAAGCGCCTTTTCGCCATCCTCGCCCTCGTTTCCCTCGCCTGCTCCGCGTTTTCGGCGGACAAAAAATCCATCGTCATGATCGCGGGCAAGCCCTCGCACGGGCCGGGGCAGCATGAGCACAACGCAGGCATCCAGCTTCTCAAAAAGTGCCTGGAGCAGGGCGCTGCGGAGCAGGTGGACATCAAATACCATCTGAACGGCGAATGGCCCTCGCAGGAGGAGCTGTCGAAGGCGGATACGGTGGTGATCTACTCCGACGGCGGCGGTGGGCATCCGGCGCTGCAGGAAGGTCGGCTGGCGCAGCTCGACGTGGAGATGAAGCGCGGCTGCGGCTTCCTGACCCTGCATTACGCGGTTGAGCCAACGATTGAGAAGGGCAACAAGGAGTTCATCGACTGGATGGGCGGCTGCTTCGAGATCAACTGGAGCGTGAACCCACATTGGGACGCGAATTTCAAGGAACTGCCCCTGCACCCGATCAGCGAGGGCGTGAAACCCTTCGGCACGAATGATGAATGGTACTTCTACATGCGCTTCCGCAAGGGCATGGAAGGCGTGACGCCGATCCTGAGCGATGTGGCCCCGGATTCGACCATGAGCCGCCCCGATGGCCACCACAGCGGCAATCCGGCGGTGCGTGAGTCGGTGACGAACAAGGAAAAGCAGCACGTCGCCTGGGCTTGTGAGCGTGCGGACGGCGGTCGCGGCTTTGGTTTCACCGGCGGGCATTATCACAAAGGCTGGGCGAACAACGACCAGCGCAAACTTGTGCTGAACGCCATTCTCTGGACCGCGAAGGCCAAGATCCCGGTGGATGGTGTGGCTTCAACCGTCACCGAGGAAGACATGGTGGCAAATCTCGATCTCAAGCCCGGCCAGGGGCTGCCAGAGAAGCCGAAGAAGGTGAAGTGAGGAAACGAACCGTAGGTTTGGTGTATCGACTGCCCGTCCTACGATCTCACTCGAATGACCAACGCCGCGATGATCGTGCCAACGAGATTCGCGACGAGGTCCCAGCCGGTGTTTTCGTAGCCTCCGACGTTGGTGTTCGGGATGGTGAGCACGGCGATGAACTCGATCACCTCGTTCAAAGCGCCGAAACCCATGCCTGCGGCGGCACACAGGACGAGCATGCCAAAGGTCGGTCGCAAGGCGCTGCCATCGGGCTGACACAGGCCGTTGCGCAAAATGTGCCAGCAGAGCCAGGTGGTGACGCCGAAGCCGTAGGCGTGGACGCTTTGATCGTACTTCAGACGTTCTGGAATGAGCCACAGGCTGTAGAGCACCGCGTGATCGCCGTTGTAAGGCCAGCCTGCGGGCAGCGGGCACAGGCCGCCAGCCATGTGTGCCAGACCCCAGATGGAAAAGGCCCATAACAGGCCGGTGGTGAGCTTTACACGGCTGTGGACCATGCTCATCACGCCAATCAGCACGACCATGACGACAATGTAGAAGATGAACTCGCGATTGCCCTGCGCCACGGAACCAGCGACCGCTGCAATCATGTAGGCGGCATTGAAAAGCAAGACCGGCAAGAGCTTCGCGGGCTGGTGGGTGTTCATGCCCGGATGATGCCGCATCCGCCCGCCGCGTGGCAAGAGCTTCCTGCCACGCCGGTTGACTGGCATGCCCTGTGCTGCATCCTAGCCCCTCCCCCACGCATGAAATTACTTCTCTCGCTTTCGGTCCTCTCGCTTTCGGTCCTCTCGCTGCTCGCCACCCCATGCCTGGCCCAGGTGGCTGCGGACGCGGTGAAAAGCTTCGCGGATCTGGAGAAAGTGGCCGCGCAGCTCGCGCTCCAGCCTTACCAGGCACCGACGCAGCAGCTTGACCCGTTCTTTGAAGGGCTGAAATACGACGGGCATCGCCAGATCCGCTACCTGCGTGACAAGGCGTTGTTTGCAGACTTGGGCGACACTTACCGCATCGAGTTTTTCCATCCCGGCTGGATGTTCAAGAAGCCAGTGATGTTTTACGACATGAAGGGGCCGCAGACGGTGGACGTGCCGTTTGATCGCAAAAACTTCGAGTATGGCGATCTGAAAGTGCCTGCCGACGCGAAGAACCCGCAGGGCTACGCCGGCTTCCGCGTGCTGGCACCCGACTCGCTGGTGAAGCGCCCCTTTGAGTTCATGGTGTTCATGGGGGCGAGTTATTTCCGCGCGGTGACGACGCAGCTCGGCTATGGCATCTCGGCGCGTGGCGTGGCGGTGAACACGATCGGAGGTGAACCGGAGGAGTTCCCTGATTTCACGCATTTCTGGTTCCAGCAGCCCAAGGTGGGTGACAAGTCCTTCAAACTGCTCGCCCTTCTCAACGGGCCGAGCATCACCGGCGCGTATGAGTTTGAATCCGCGCCCGGTGTGGTCACAGAGATGAAGATCAAGGCCACGCTGCATCTGCGCAAGCCGGTCAAGATGCTCGGCATCGCCCCGTTCTCGAGCATGTTCTGGTTCGGCGAGAACTCACACCCGAAGCCTTACGACTTCCGCCCGGAGGTGCATGATTCGGACGGCTTGCAGGTGGAGATCGAAGGTGGCCCATCGATCTGGCGGCCACTGGATGTGAGCCGTGATCTGCGCCTGAGCATTTTCGAGACGGACAAACTCAAGGGCTTTGGTTTGGCCGAGCGGGATCGTGACTTTAACAACTTCCAGGACCTCGAAGCCGTCTATCATCGCCGTCCTGCGGTCTGGGTGGAACCGGTGAGCGGCTTTGGCAGCGGAGCCGTCACGCTGGTGGAGCTTTCCACCGGCGAAGAGACCTGGGACAACATCGTGGCCATGTGGAGCCCGAAAAAACTGCCCGCCACTCCAGCAGAACCGCTGAAGATCGAGTACAAGCTGAATTGGCTCGATCAGCATGAGCCGGGCACGCTCTGCAAAGTCACCAGCTCACGCCGTGGCTTCGTGATGGACTCGGATGATCACCTTTACGTCATAGACTTCGCGAAAGGCGGTACAAACGGGGAAGGCAAGACGAAGGACTGGACGCCGGACATCGACGTGGTGCTCAGCGGCGGCGAAGGCAAAGTGCTGGACAAGCGTGTGATGCGAAACAACGAAACCGGCGGCTGGCGTGCCTTCTTCAAGCTCGACGTGCCAGAAACTACGAACCTGCTGGAGATCATGATGGAGCTGAAGGACGACAAGAAGGTGATCTCTGAACGCTGGATGTACCAGTGGCGCCGATGAAGCTTAATCTCATCGACCTCGGCTGGAATGATTTTTTCGCGAAGCACTTCGAGCCGTTCCACGCCCAGGGCTGGAAGCCCGCGCGGCTGATCCGTGACAATAAGATCAGCTACGGCGCACTGCTGGAAGACGGCGCGAACGGTTTCGACGAGTTTGAGGTCATCCTGAGCGGCAAGGTGTATCACGATGCCGAAACGGATGCCGAACTGCCCGCCGTGGGCGATTGGGTGGCGCTGGAAGTCGGTGGTGAGAATGGCGACAACATCATCCGCGCCCGGTTGCCCCGGCAGACCTGCTTTTCACGCAAAGCCGCAGGCGAGAGCGCCGAGGAGCAGGTGATCGCCGCGAATGTGAACGCCGTGGTCGTCGTCACCGATGCCGGGCCGGACTACAGCCTGCGGCGCATGGAGCGCTATTTCACGGTCATCGGCCGCAGCGGTGCCAAAGCGGTGGTGTTGATCAACAAGGGCGATCTTTATCCTGACAAGCAGAATCAAGAGGCCGCGGAGGCGATCCGTGCGTTGAATGCCGACGCGGACGTGCATGTGACCAGCGTGAAGAAGCGCAAGGGTCTCAAGGTGCTCAAGGATTACCTCAAGCGAGGCCAGAGCGTGGCCTTCATCGGCTCCAGCGGCGTCGGCAAGTCGGCGATGATCAATCTGCTCCTCGGCGACGACTGGCAGTGGGTGGACGAGGTGAACGAAGTCACCGGCAAAGGCCGCCACACCACCACCGCGCGTGAACTGCTCGTGCTGGAGAAAGGCGGCATCCTCATCGACAACCCGGGCATCAAGGAGGTGCAGATGTGGACCAACGAGACCACGCTGCGCGAGCGCTTTGCCGACATTGAGGAACTGGCCCGCCAGTGCAAATTCAACGACTGCAAACACGGCACCGACGCCGGTTGCGCCATCCGCACGGCAGCGGAGGCCGGAAAGCTCGATGTCGAGCGCTACGAAGGCTATTTGAAGCTCGAAGACGAGATCGCCAAGCTCCGCAAACAGCGCAAGAAGCGCCAGATGACCGTCGAACGCCGCAACAAACGCGATCACAAAATCAAGGCGCGCAATCGCGTCGATCGCGAGGACATTGAACGGGATTTGAAGCCAAGGGCGTAGTGCCGCGAGAAATGCGCGGCATACCGCCGCGATTTGCGCTAAGCCTGATTGATGTCTCAGCCCCCACCTACCCGCACCGGCCTTGCCCGCGCCATGTCCAAGCTCGGCTTCTGCTCGCGCAGCCGTGCCACGGAGCTGATCCGCATGGGCAAGGTGAAGGTGAACCTCGTGGTGAGGAAAAACCCCGAGTTCCCCGTCGTGCTCAAAAAAGACGTCATCATCATGGACGACGTCAGCATCAACCAGGCCCCGCGCATCTACGTCATGCTGAACAAGCCGCGCGGCCTCGTCACCAGCGCTTCCGACGAACTCGGCCGCGAGACGGTTTTCTCCTGCTTTGAAAACTCGAAGCTGCCGCACCTCTCGCCCGTC
This sequence comes from Verrucomicrobiaceae bacterium, assembly GCA_964201265.1. Lineage (GTDB taxonomy): Bacteria > Verrucomicrobiota > Verrucomicrobiia > Verrucomicrobiales > Verrucomicrobiaceae > Prosthecobacter. The sequence goes on along the minus strand of CAXNGR010000156.1, from coordinate 2,966 downwards.
GGCCGACTCGACAAGGCCAGCGAGGGCATGCTGCTCTTCACAAATGACAACGTCTGGGCGGACACGATCACGAATCCCGACACGCACCTCGACAAAACCTACCATGTCCAGATCAGCGGCGAAGTGGATGCGCAGCGGATCGCGCAGATTAAACACGGTGTTCTCGACGAGGAGCAGGGCGATCACCTCTCCGCCAAGGACGTGAAAATCCTCCGCACCGGCGAAAAGAACACCTGGCTCGAAGTCGTCCTCGACGAAGGCCGCAACCGCCACATCCGCCGCCTCCTGGAGGCCTTCAACATCGAAGTCCTGCGCCTCGTGCGCGTGAAGATCGGCATGCTCGTGCTCGGCAACCTCGTGAAAGGCCAGTGGCGTGAACTGACCAAGTACGAGGTCTTGAAATCGCGTGAGCCTCAGGCAGCGCCTCGCCAGTGATTATTTCAGCGCCGCATCTGCCTTGCCATCGGCCTGACGATACAAACTCGTCGGGATGAGCATCTGCGGCGGCAGTTCCTCGCCTTTCGAGTGGCGCAGAAAGGCGCGCACCACCTCGACGCCCATCTTGTCGGGGAACTGGATCGGATCGGCGTAGATTTTGCCGTCCTTGATCGCCTGCTTGCCCTCCGGCTGGCCGTCGAAGCCGATGATCACGACGTTGGCGGCCTTGCCCGCCTTTTCCAAGGCCCCACGCGCACCGAGCGCGGAGGGATCGTTGATGGCGAAGATGCCGACGAGATCGGGATGCGCCTGGAGCATGTCCTCGGCGGCCTTGTAGCCCTTGTCCTTCGCGCCGCCGCCATCGAGCTCGCTGACGATCTCGATCTTCTGCGCTGCTTTCGCGTTGTGCGCGTCGAGCACTTCCTTGAAGCCTTTCACGCGCAGGATGCAGGACTCGACCTGCTTCAAGTCGAGCACGCCGATCTTGCCCCCCTGCCCTTTCAGCGCCTCGATCATCGCCTGCGCGGCCTCCTTGCCGCCGCCGAAGTTGTCCGTGGCCACCTGGGTGACGATTTTCACGCCGGACTCGTTGCACGGCACGTCCACCGTGAAGACCGGGATGCCCGCCGCGTTCGCCTCCTGGATCACGGACACGATGGCCTTCGAGTCCGCCGGGCTGAGCACGATGGCCGCCGCCTTTTTCACGATGAAGTCCTTCACCTGGTTGCTCTGCCGCGCCACGTCGTTGTCCGCGCTCACCACCAGCGTGTCATAACCATGCTTCGCGGCTTCGGCGCTGATGTTGTCGCCGATGACCTTGAAAAACGGGTTCTGCAAAGTCAGCAGCGAGACGCCGATGGTGCCCTTCGCCGATGAGGCGGCCGGTTGATCCGAGGTTTTGCCGCAGGCGGCGATCAAGGTGATGCAGGCGAGAAGGAGGTGGCGAAATTTCATATGCGCATGCTAACACAGAAACGCCCCGTTCACGCAAGCGCTCAGATGCAAGTCAGCTTCAATCACCCGATCCTGGGAGCGGGGCGGTGATTCATGGGCTGGACGATTTCGACGAGATCACCTACACTCGCGTCATGAACACCTTGGAAACCGATGTTGAAGTCAGCGCCGATGGCAGCCTGAAGCTGCTCTCGCCGCTGCCGGAATGGCTGAAGCCAGGGCGCGCCCATGTGCTGCTCTCGGTGCCGAATGGCGCATCGCCAAAAACCAAACGCGTGATTCCAACCGCCACACCAGAAATGCTCGCGAAGCGGGCGGCGGCTTTTGAAGCCGTGCGGAAGCTGAATCCGTATCGCGACATCACCGATCCCGTCGCGTGGCAGCGGGAAATCCGCGATGAATGCTCTTAATGGCTGCCAACCTTGCGCTTCGTACGCAGCCCCTTCAAAGGTTGTATGCATAATATGTCTCAGCTAATTGACCGCTACGCACAAAAAGTTCAGGGCAATATTTTGAGTTGTCCGAATGATCAACCTTGTGAAGGGGGAGAAGTAGTCTGCTGGATCAATGGTTCGGCAATTTCTCTTCAGGATTTGCTGATGGAAAATAATGTCCCCGAAAGCATGTGGGACGAATTAGTCAGCGAACTTCGATGTCCAAAATGCGCTAGCTCCTTCGATATTTGGCAGGAGGTTGGAACGAAGTCTCAATCCGAAGTCGCACACGAACAACGGATCGAGAAAGCACTGAGGCGGCACAGCAACAAACTATCTGAGTTCACCGAGTATCTGAGGATTAGCCCTCTACTCGGAGCGTCGCACTCTACTGGCAAGAGGATAATTAAAGAGGTTGGGAGTTTCTCAAAAAGCAGATTGACCAAGCAAAATTGGTTTCGAGCAAGAAGAGTTGAGGGTCCGAGGCCGATGACTAGTGATGAACTCAGGCATCCTGATCCGAACAAGCACGAAATTCGAGAAGGCCGGTTCAATCATTTTGGCCAAGCATGCTGGTATTTATCTGATGGCCCCAAAGCAGCGGCTTCCGAAGCTACATCGTTATCAGACAGACTGGCTTGGGTGCAGGAATGGAAAATCGAGCGCATTTACGACGTGCTAGACCTGCGTGCGTGGCAAGCGGAGGATGACCGCGCATTCAGCCATGAAGGTGAAGTGAGTGATTTTTCGCTGCTACAAATTGCGCTCATTTTCGGGGACCATTTAGGCACGAAGCGACAAGACGAGCAAAAATGGCACCCTGAATACCTTGTGCCCAGATTTGTGGCAGATGCAGCAAGAAGAGCGGAGTTTTCTGGGGTTTTGTTTCAGGGTTTACGCCTGAAATGAGCAACTGAGTATGGTGTTTCAGTGGTAAACAAACCGCTGTACAAATTGCCATAACCACTGATGAAAGTGTGGATGGAACCTCCCCCTATCGACGCGACGACATCCCCGGCTGCTCAAGACCAGAGCGACCTTCAAAACATCCTGCGGCTCAAACAACTCTTTGCCACCCTGCCCGACCCGCGTGTTATCGGGCGTGTGCTCCATCCCTTGCCCGAAGTGCTGCTCGTCGCT
>CAXNGR010000155.1:0-7802 GCA_964201265.1 Verrucomicrobiaceae bacterium | reverse complement strand
TGGCACCGGCGGTCTGCGTGAGCAACTGGTCCCGGATACCAATCCTCCCAAGCCACCACCATGAACACCCTGCTGCTCCGACTTTGCGCCTGCGTTTTGCTAGCCTGTGTCTTGAGTGCCTGCCCGGAGACCACGGTGAACGAGGATTTTGGCCTGAAGCCCTTGGAATTGAAGTTGGAGGACTGGAATGGGTCGTGGATGCCCCTGGATGACGATGCTTCGATTCAATTCACCGTCACGGATGCCGCCAAGGGAGTACTTCAAATGACCGAGGGGGATGAGACAACGGACAAGCCGATGAGCTTCCACCTGCGCCGCGCCAGCGCTGACGACAAGGTGAGACTCTGCTTCGCTCTCACGCGCGACCCGGAGGCTAAGGAGCCGAAAACGCAGATTCATCTGCTCCGCATGCCTGGGGAAGGGGTGATCCTGGCCTGGATGATCAACGATCTTGCCGTCGAGAAGGCGATCAAAGCAGGTCAGCTCAAAGGCAGCACCAAGCGGGTCAAAGACGATCCTCACAATCATCTCGACTCCGATCCCGCCAACTACACCTGGCTCCTGGAGCCGCAATTCTGGAAATGGTCGGAGCCTTCGATCCTGAAACGCCCGAAGCCATGAATTCACCGCCAAAGCTCTCTCGCCGCCACTTTCTGACCAGCGCAGCATCAATGACAGGAGCTGCGGGCGTTTGGAATGGTGCGCAGGCTGCCACTGCTGCTTCCAAGCCCTTCTCCTTCGTCTTTTTCACCGATCCGCATGTTCAGCCAGAAAAAGGCGCGGTCGAAGGCGTGAAGATGGCCTTTGCCAAGGTCAACGCGCTGGAGCAGAAGCCTGAATTTGTCATCACTGGCGGGGATTTGATCATGGACGCGCTCGAGGTCGGCATCGACCGAGTGGAAAAGCAGTGGAAGCTCTGGGACGAGTGCCTCAAGACGCTCGAAACGCCGTCCTACCACACCGTCGGCAATCATGACGTGGCCGGTTGGTCGCCCAAGGCGATGATTAAGCCCGGTGAGAGCGCTTATGGGAAGGCGATCTTTGCGGATCGCTACGGGCAGGGCAAAACCTACCGTAGCTTCGACCACGGCGGCTGGCATTTCATCATCCTCGACTCCATCGGCCTCGATAAGACCACCAACGATTACATGGGCTGGATCGACGACGACCAGCTTTCCTGGCTCCAGGCTGATCTCGAGCAGACCGGCAAACAGACCCCCATTGTCCTAGTCACCCACATCCCGTTCTACAGCGTGTGGCATCAGGTCATCCTCGGGCCGAAGGTCAGCATTGGCGGCAAAGCCCTCGTAAACAACGTCCACGACTTCCGCAAGATGCTCGGTCGGTACAATCTCAAACTCGTTCTCAGTGGCCACGGTCACATTTCTGAGCGCATCCAGTTTGACCAGGTCGTTTATCTCCAGGGCGGCGCTGTTTGCGGCATGTGGTGGAAAGGTCCGGTGCATGGCAATCCTGAAGGCTTCCTCCAGATCGAATGCCGCCCGGACGGCACCTTCAGCGACCAATATCACGGCTACGGCTGGAAGGTGCGGGAGTAGGGCCAGGATTCCGCCAAACAAAAAGGCACGCGACCGAAGACGCGTGCCTTTTCAAAAGAGTCGTGATTCAGCTTACCTCGCCACCGAGGTGTCCAGCGTTCGGTAGGAGGTCATGAAGCTGGCGGCGTCCTCGGAGGCCGTTTCACTCATGGCGGCGGCCACTTGGTTTTGCAACTCATCGCGCAGGCGGCTGACGAGTTCCAAACCACGGGAGGTGATGCGAACGAGCACCTTGCGGCGGTCATCAATGGCGTGGGTGCGCTCCATGTAGCCGAGTTTTTCCAGGCGGTCCACGAGACCCGTGGCGGCAGCGGTGGAGTGGCCCATCTTGCGTGCGATGTCCGTCATGGTTAACTCCTTCGACGTGGCGAGGTAACCGAGCAGGAAGAACTGAGCGAAGGAGATATTATCCCGATTCAGCTCGCGGGAGAGATTCAGCAGGAACTCACGCTGACTGAACAGAATAAAATCTGCCAGCTTGGCGTGGTCTTTTGCTAATGGTTTGGTTCCGGTGATCATGAATGTGGTTCCTTAGAGCTATGGGTTCCGAGAATGTCTCGAATTATGGGTAATGTAACGAATACCAAAGATAGGATCAAGATAAATTAATAGAATCCATAAATTTATCCTGATTTGCATGGGGTTGTTCTTATTTGTGAGAGGTTAATATGCCTGAATTATTATCCTCGAAAGGTCTGGAAGGCAAGAAATTTCATTTCAGCCGACTGCTGCCTGATAAGAACCTCCCCAACTATTGCAGCGAGCGCCCCTTGGTTTCCGGTGCAAACCAGATGACCACCATTCCGACAAGGTACACGCAGGAGAGGATCGAGTAGGCGTTTGCCGCTGCTTGCACGGTGCTAACCGTGTCACTGGCAAAAAGACTCATCAGATTGCCAAGCTGCAAAGCACCGATGGCGGCAATCAGGCGACCGAAATTGAAGCAGAATCCCTGCCCGGTGGCGCGGACGCTGGTGGGGAAGAGTTCCGGGAAATAGAGCGGGAAGAAGCCGTAGAACGAAGCGGTGATGCCTCCCAGCAGGAAGGAGGTGATCAGCAGGGTCGATGGGATGCTGTCCCCCAAAAAGGGGACGTTGACCCTGAAAAAGCCGAGTGAGGCGGCCAAACTGGCCACGCAGAGCAGGGTGTAGGTGACCCGCCGACCCAGTTTGTCGGCCACCAGCGGTGTGATGAGTGTGACCAGGATGGCCCCCAGGGCGGTGGCAATGACGACATAGTCGATGATCGGCAGCGTGCTGCCTTTGGGGGCCAAGTCGGAAGCCCAACGCGCTGCCTGCTGCGCGGAACCCCAAGTGCCAAGCAGCGCCACGGCGGCCAAACTCGCGCCCACGAGAAGATTCCGCATGATCGTGCCGTGCTCGGTGGCATCCGTGCTGCCTGCCGCCATGGAACGGCTCATGTACTGGCGCACCGGGTGCAAATAGCCCCACAGGGCGATCCCCAGACCAACAACCGTCACGATTGCAGCAATCCAACCGCCCCATGAGCACATCGGCGACCACACATAAATGATGCCCAGCGCTGCCATGCAGGCGATCAGCACGCCCAGTAGGTCCATCGTGGCCCAATGAGATGTTCCGCCTGATTTCTTCTCTGCCTCCCATTTATGGGACTCCGGCACAAAGACCAGGATGAAAAAGTTAATCAGTGCTGGCAAGGCGCTGCTGACGGCAATGAACCTCCAGGCGCGATTGTGCAGCAAGTATTCTGTGTTCTCAGGGGATAGGCCAAAGGCATGAATCCAGCCCGTGACGATGTCTAGGCTGGCGTTGAGTTGCCAACTGATGAGGCCCGTCAGCAGGAAGCCGATATTCGATGCGGCACCGATCATTCCGGCGATCCAGGCGCGATTCTTGCCCCCCCAAATCTCATTCACCAGTGCGACACCGAGTGCCCACTCGCCGCCCATGCCAAGCGAAGCGATGAAGCGCAGCCCGGCGAAGTGCCAGGCCTCCGTCACGAAGGCGCACAGGCCGCTGAAGATGGCGTAGGTGAAAATGGCCAGCGTCATGGCCTTCACACGGCCCAGTTTGTCTCCCAGCCAACCGAAAAGCACGCCACCCGTCGCCGCGCCGACGAGGAATACCGCGATGATCACGGTGAACCACTGCCCCTGAACGAGTGCCGACTCTTTGGGCAGAAGATCCTGCAGCGCCGGTTTACCGATCAGCGGAAACAGCCCCATTTCAAAACCATCAAAGAGCCAGCCGAGAAACGCGGCGATCAGGGCGGCGACAGCGCCTTTGGGAGCAGGGGAGGAGGGAGTGGACATGGTGAAAAAGAGGTCGAAGCAAACGGCAGCATGAGCGCACTTCTACAGCCATGGCGAGCAAAAAAGCGGGCCACTGAAATTCAGCGGCCCGCAGACGGTCAAAATGAGGACGTATCCTGGCTTATTCCTTCGCCACGCCGTTGTTCCAAGCGGCAAACATTTCTTCCACGGTCGGGATTTCCAGCGGACGCACGATGCGGAAGCCCAGCCAAGTCGCATCGGTCAGGTACCAGATGCTTTTCGGAAGCTGCGGGTCCTGCTGCTTCCACAGCGAGTCCGAGGCCTTGCGGGCGGAGCTGCGGCAAAGCTCAGGATCGTCATCATAGGTGCCTCCACGGGCAACGTGAGGGTAGGGGGTCTTTGAGGGCACCCAGGCATTGCCGAGAATCGCGGCGGCGGGAGTGGTCGGGGTGTATTGGTCCAGGCACCACTCGCAGACGTTGCCGTAGATGTCGTACAGCCCCCACGGGTTCGGCTTTTTGGCTCCGATCTTCGAGTACTGGAAGTTCGGCGCGTTGTCGAAATACCACGCGTACTCTTTGAGCTGTGCGGCATCGTCACCGAAGAAATACGCGGTTTTGGTCCCGGCGCGGGCGGCATACTCCCACTCGGCTTCCGTTGGCAGGCGGTAGAAATGGCCGGTTTGGGCGCTGAGCCACTGGCAGTACTTGTTCGCCGCGTGCTGCGTCATGCAGATGGCTGGGAATTTCTCGCGTCCCATGCCGAAATCCATCGGCTGGTAAGGAGGCGTCGGCTGGGAGATCAGATCTTCCGGCTTGTCGGTTGGTTTCCACACTTGGCGGGAGCCGTCCTTGTTGCGGCCTTCGCTGGTGAGCTGGAAGGGCTCGTACTCATCCCAGGTCACCTCATATTTGCCCATCCAGAAAGGTTTGATCGTCTTCTTCACCTGTGGGCCTTCGTCATCGCTGCGATCCGCCTCGCTGTCCGGGCTGCCCATCATGAATTCACCGCCCTTGATCGTCACCATGCTGTAAGGCGCTCCCGTCTTCGGAATCTTGGAGTCATACGGCTTCATTTCACCTTCTGTTTTCTCCTTCGAGGTCTGCACGATGAACGCGTGGATCTTCTTCACCAGTTCCAGGTTGTCCGGGTTGTTTGAGGCCGGGCCTTTCTTCTCTTTCGCCGTCAGTTTAAGATTGTCTGGCCACGGTGCGCCCTGCTCGATCCACAGTTTCAGGAAGTTGATGTCCTCTTTGTTCAGCGGGCCGCCACTTTTCTTCGGTGGCATCAAATCATCGTCGTCCGCCGCCAGAACCGTCAGATGATAAATCGCGCTCTGTTTCAGATCGAAAGGCACGATGTTCGGCGCGTTCTCGCCGGACTCGAAGGCTTCCTTCTTCGTGGTGATGATCCAGTCGCCCTTCGCTTTCTCCTCGTTGTGGCAGGACACACAGTTCTGCTCCAGGATCGGCTGGATGTGCTTCTCGAACTTGATGCGCGGCGTCTGCTCCAGCACCACGCCCGCCGGCCAGTCGGCCCCTTGCTCGATCCAGCTCTTGATCACCTCGATTTGAGACTTCTCCAGCAGTCCTTCCTTCTTCGGCGGCATCACCATGTCATCTTCCACGTCGAGCAGCAGCGTAGCATAGATCGCGCTCTTCTTCAGATCACCGGGGACGAGTCCAGGGCCGTTCTCGTTGCCCTTCTTGATGTCTTCCAGCGTGTGCATGCGGAAGTCGCCCTTGTCCTCTTTCTCACCGTGACAATGCGTGCAGGCTCCTTCGAGCAACGGCTTCACTTGTTTGACGAAATCCACTTTCTCCGCGCCGTAAAGGAACGCGGGAGCCAGGGCGAGTGCGGAAATGAGAGGTCGGGCGGAAAACATGGGTCGTGCGGATAGCATAGGCGGCGTCGCTTGTCCAATACGAGGAAATACCGTCCGTGGCCGCTCTCAATTCGACACCAGCGCCTCGCTCTGCCCTGTCTTTCGATTTCGCATCATCAGCCCGTGGGTGCTTTCAGTCGCTGAAGCCGTTCATCATCACTGAGCTTTCGCATCGAAGCCACTTCACGATGGAAGGATTCGAGGTCGCCATGGTGCTGCTTTAGCAGGCGTTCAAAGCAGGGAACGAGGGTGTAATAGGCGGCGATGGTGTTGAGTCGGGCATTGTTCCATGATTCCAGGCCGCTTTGGCTGCGCAGCTTGGTCTGTGGGCCATGGGCTCCAGCGCGGCGCAACATGTCCTCGAACACGCGTCGCTTGGCGAGGCGCTCGGCTTCCGTGCTGGCATGATCTTGCGCATAAACATCTTTGAGACGGCTGCGGGTGTCGAGTAGCAGCTTGATGGTCTTCCGGCTGCGCTGCAAACTGGCCTCATAAGAGCGCAGGCCAGCTAGGTCGTTCTTCGAACGCAGCCAGCGTCTTACGCCGTCCTCGGCGTTCGCGGTGGCGAAGGCCTCGTTGAAGTCGGTGTCGCCAGAAATGAAGATCTTGGCGTGCGTCAGCTCGTGGAAGATGAGTTCGGCCAGTTCGTGGTCGCTGCGGTGCAGGAAGGTGTTCAGCACCGGGTCTTTAAAATAGCCGAGCGTGGAGTAGGCCTCGACGCCACCGACGAAGACATCGAGTCCTTGCTGGCGCAGGCGCTCGCCTTCCTCCCGTGCGTCTTTCTCTGCGAAGAAACCGCGATACTTCAGGTTTCCGACGAAAGGATACCACCAGCGCTTTGCCTCGACGGAGAATTCCGGGGCGGCAAACACCACCCACACAACGTAGGGCCGTTTCAGATCGCAGTACTTGCCGAAGCTCTTGGTCGGCAGTCGCAAGTCACTGGCAGCAAAGGTGCGCAACTCCTCGATGAGCCGCAGGCGCTGTTTCACTCGGTCATCCACGCGTGAGTCAGCCAGGACTTGCTCGTTCGGACGCGATTTTCGCCAGATTTCCATCTGTCCGCCCGCAGCCTGGGTGTAAAACTTGAGGGTTCCGCACGAGCACACCAGCAGGGCCGGGAGGAGCGCGAACCAGTTGCGTGCGATCATCATCGCTCCAGTTTAGCGTTTCATTCTCAACCGCAAACCGCAATGTCCTTCATCCACGACGATTTCCTGCTCAGCACCAAGGCCGCCAGCCGCCTGTACCACACTTTTGCCAAGGACGAGCCGATCCTGGACTATCACAATCATCTGCCGCCGAAAGACATCGCGCAGAACCGGCAGTTCAAGAACCTGTTTGAGATCTGGCTTGAGGGCGACCACTACAAATGGCGCGCACTGCGTTGCAACGGCGTGCCGGAGGAGTTCATCACCGGCAAGGCGAGTCCGCGTGACAAATTCATGGCCTGGGCCAAGACCGTGCCGCACACGCTGCGCAATCCGCTCTATCACTGGACGCACCTCGAACTGAAGCGCTACTTTGGCATCGACACATTGCTCAACGAGGAGACCGCGCCCGCGATTTGGGAGCAGACCGAGGCGGCGCTGGCAACGCCTGAGATGAGTGCGCGTGGCATCCTACGCACGCAGAAGGTGAAGGCGCTCTGCACGACTGACGATCCCATCGACGACCTCGCCTGGCATAAAAAGTGTGCCGCCGATGGCTTTGAAGTCGGAGTTTATCCGACCTTCCGCCCGGACAAGGCGCTGGCCGTGCATCAGCCCGAGGCCTGGAACGCGTGGTGTGACAAGCTCAGCGCCGCCAGCGGCATTGAGGTGAAGACATTCGACGCACTGCTGCGTGCGCTGGAGAGACGCCATGATTACTTCCATGACATCGGCTGCCGTCTGTCCGATCACGGCCTCAACACCGCGCACAGCCGCTTCATCCCCGACATCCGCGCGGAGAATATCTTCAGCAAGGCTCGGCGTGGAAAGGCGGCCAGCGAGCAGGAACAGGATGAGTTTGCCAGCAACATCATGCTGCATGTGGGTCGTCTCAACGCCGCCAAAGGCTGGACGATGCAGCTCCACCTCGGCCCGGTGCGCAACAACAACAG
>CAXNGR010000154.1:0-7817 GCA_964201265.1 Verrucomicrobiaceae bacterium | reverse complement strand
ACCGGTTGCTAATGTCGATCGATCTGACGGCGACTTCGCTTTCGTGGGCAGGCATTGCGAAACCAAAAGGCATGCAGGGGCAGGTGTTCATGGGCAAGAAGGCGGAACCGGCGCGGGAGCACGTTTTCGGAGCGCGGGATCGCTGTGACATGACGGTCTTCCGCCTGCGCACGGTGCGTGACACGCGGTATCGCTACATTCGGAACTTCACGCCAGACCAGCCTTTCCTGCAATTCAACGCCTACAAAGAGAAGCAGTATCCGGTGTGGAATCTGATCAAGGAACTGGCCGCGCAGGACAAACTGACGCCGGAACAAGCCGTCCTGGCCGCGCCGACGATGCCTGCGGAGGAGCTGTACGATTTGGAAAGCGATCCGCATCAGATCAAAAACCTCGCCAAGTCGAATCAAACCGAGCACCGGAAGGCTTTGGAACGACTGAGCGAGGTTTTGACGAACTGGATCGAGCAAACCAATGACCAGGGCCGCATCCCGGAGCCGGAGGAGGTGGCCAAGAATGAAGGGAGCACGAAGCCGACGCAGGAGAAGAAAGGGAAGGGAAAAAAGAAAAAGGAGAGTGATGCGTGATGAAGTTAGGAGTGATGATCTGGCTGGTATTGACCGGAGCAACTTGGGCGGGCGAGTGGCCGCGTAAGCTGCAAGCGTATCGTGGCACAACGCCAAAGATGGATGGTGTGATCGAACAGGGAGAGTGGGAGGACGCGGTGAAGTTTGAGGGCGTTGAGGGCTGGACGCCGCAGTTTTCACCGACGACGAACCCGAAAGACCTGTCGCTCACCGGCTGGGTGAAGTTTGATGAGAAGCGGCTCTACTTCGCGTTTCGGGTGATGGATGACGTGCTTTACGGCATCGACACCGACCGCTGGCTGCCAGAGAAGAATGCGAAGGCCCATGAACTCACCCCTGAGGGCTGGCCGTGGTTCGGCGATGAGATGGAGCTGCTCATCAACGCCACCCACACCTGGAAGGGCGATGAAAACGCGGCGGGTGACGGCACCTCCTGGCAGATGGTGTGCCATCTGACGAAGTCGCGGCTCGGTGGCCTGGGAAAAGGCGGTTTGCTGGAAGGTGAGCCGCGTTCTGATGCGAAGGCATGGGAAACGTATCAGCGCTGGATCAAAACAGGCGCGATGGAGGCTGTGGCGAAAGTTTTGCCCGGAGGAAAGGGCTACATCATCGAGTGGGCAGTGCGCTTTGATCCGTGTCTGGAGATCGCGCCGGGTGTTTTCTTCAAACCTGGCGACCAGGAGGTGAAAATGGGCCTGAACATCGCCGTGGGTGATCTGGATGAGAAGGTCAAGGGCGCGGGGAACTTCGGCAATTTTCATCACGAGGACTGGTTCGCGGGTGTGAAGAACAAGCGCACCAACCTGCGGCAGTGGGGAACGCTGAGATTGATGCCGGGGAAGAATCCCGACTCTCGATGACGAAATCCGAATGACGAATGCCGAAGCCCGGCCATCCTCAGCGCGTGAAGCTGCTCCCCAACCATCGCGCACATGACGCGCGGCACCTCATCCGGCGCTGGCGCATGCTCGCGCGTGAGGCCGGGTGTCAGGTGCGGACGCTCTGCCAAGTGAATGAACTGCCTGTGATCGCGATTGAATCCGCAGCGGCGCAGCAAGGCGAGCCCGCGGCCTATCTTTCCTCCGGCGTGCATGGGGACGAGGCCGGAGCGGCCTGGGGACTGCTCGCCTGGGCGGAAAAGCATGTGCGTGAGTTGAAGTGCGAGGCATTTTTGATCGTCCCTTGCCTCAATCCCATCGGCTTAACGCTGAACACACGCGTGGATCATCGCGGCTTTGACCTCAACCGCCGCTTTCATGAGGCTGAGGACGCGATCTGCGGCCCCTGGCAGCGCTGGATCACTGGACGCGCGATGCGCTTCGGCCTCTGCCTGCATGAAGACTACGACGCGCAGGGCATTTACCTCTACGAGTTGAATCACGCGCGGAAGACGGCGGGGCATGTCATCATCGAGCGCTGCGCCAAAGTGCTCGCGCCAGATCCGCGCACAAACATTGATGGTCAGCGCGCCAAGGGCGGCGTGATCCGACGCCGCACGCTGCCAGCGCATCTGCCGGGCATGCCAGAGGCCATCGAGCTGCATCAGCGCGGCTGCCCATTGACGCTCACGTTTGAAACGCCCTCGGAATTTGACCTCGACACACGTGTGCGTGCCCAGGTGCGGTTCATTGAAGCCTGCCTGGAGGTTCTACCCGCGTCATGAGGCTGCTGGCGCTCGTTTTTCTGCTCGCCCTGGCCGGTTGCGCGACGTTCAAGCCATCCGGCGTGCGCCCTGTGCTCAACGCGGAAAACTGGGTGAGCCACGACGGCAAAACGATGCCCTGCCAGGTGTGGTCGGTGCCAGCGGGAATGACGCCGCGTGGCGTGGTCATCGCCGTGCATGGCCTGAGCGGCGCGAAGTCGGATTTTTGGTATCTAGGGCAAGAGCTGCCCAAGCGCGGCTACACGGTCTATGCCTACGACTTGCGCGGCCAGGGCAATGACCCGGTGGTAGCTGAGCGTGGGGACATCTCCGGCGAACAGGCCTGGAAGCGCGATCTGGCCACGTTTCACGGCTTGGTGAAGCGCAAACACCCGAAAACACCGGTGTTCTGGTATGGAGAAAGCCTGGGCAGCCTCATCTCGCTGCACACGGCGGCGGACTTGCTGGGGAACCGTTCGGACCCGCAGGGCATCATCCTGGCCTCACCCGTGGCAGGGCTGCGCATGACGGTCAGCGGTTTCCAGCGCTTCGTGCTCGAAACGGCCGCCAAGCTCTCGCCGCGCACACGTTTCTCCCTCGGTGAGCTGGCCGGGGTGGATGAGAAAAAAATCCAGGTCACTTCCACCTCCACGCACGGCGGCCAGATGGCGGTGACGCCGCACCACATCAGCGCTTTTTCACTGCGGCTGCTGACGACCATCGGCAGCATGCTGGATGAAAACACCGACGCGGCTCACCGGCTGAAAATGCCGGTGCTCTTCGTGGCCTCGCCGAATGACGTGTTATCCTCGGCGGATCAAATTCAGGCGCTCTTTGCCGAAGTGCGAAGCCGGAGCAAAAAACTGCTGTGGTACACTCGTTCATATCATCTGCTGCTGCATGACGTGCAGCACGCGGAGGTCGTCAACGACGTCACGAAATGGCTCGACCGGCAGATCAAAACCAACCCACGCAGATGACACTCGAAAACGCCATTTTGGATGCTGTCAAAGGCGCGGCAGCGCCGCTGAAAGCCGCGCAGATCCTCAAGCTCGTCAAACCCAGCGCCGGACGTGCCGCCACGCCGAAAAATTTGGCGGCGGCGCTGGAAGCGCTCGTGTCCTCCGGCTTGCTGAGCCGCATCGGAGCAGGTGCTGCGGCCCAGTTCACCACCCTGAGTCCTGAACAAGCCGCCACAGCGCTGCTGAAGCCGCTCATTCATGCGGCGAAGAAAGAACAACCCGCTGCCAAGCTGAAACTGAAGCTGCCATTGGTGTTGCAGCCGCATTTTGAGAGCGCTTTAACTCAACTCACCGCCGCAGGAGACGCCTTCGTGCTGCCGGGCGCGAAACGACTGGTTTACACCCAGAAACCGCGCCCCTCAGCCCTTCTCACCGCCACCCAACGACGGGCGATGCAAAAGCTCCTCGATGCTGTGAATCCCGCGCGCGCACAGGCCGCCACACTCATGGATTTTTTCGTCTGGCTCGATGATGAGGCCCCCTCCAGCGAGGAGTCGCCCACGCTGCCAGTCTCGGCCATTCCCGACGAGGCGCTGCTGCACGAATGGTATCAGCAGGACGCGACGCGCTCTTCCACGATGATGATTCCCCTTCCCCGCACGTTTGAGCGCTACACGGCCTGGGCTGCCGCCAATGGGAGCACCGCTGATAGTCAGGTTTTACGAAACTTGATTGAGACGCTTTACAACAATGGCCGCGTCCTGCTAGAACCCTGCGAAAGGCCGCAAGACCTCCCGGAACACGAGCGCAGTCTGCTCGTGCCCATGTCTCTCGGCCCCCCCGGTTACTCCTGGTGCTGGATCGCCTGATCAGGGCGGCCCCGCTCCCACAGCTCTCCCAAGACCATGTCTCCCTACGCCTCCTTAAATCCGTTCATCGTCACGAGTGTCGGTGAGAACGACCTGTGGAACGCCGCCGCCGTTCCTGACGTGCCGTGCATTCATTCCGTGCCATTCGGGGCGATGAAGATCGCTGTGGAACAGGTGCGCGCCCAGCGCCGCAGCCAGGTGCGCTTCGTGCGCGGCGCGGGCGGCTCCGGCAAATCGCATCTCTTTGCAAGGCTGCGTCGTGAGTGTGCGGACAGCATTTTTTACGCTTACGCGCCGAATCCGCCGCTGCAGCCGGAAGCGCTGGAAAATTTCATCCTCTCGCGCTTCGTCAGCAGCCTGCGCCATCCGGCGCGTGGCAAGGACGGCACCGAGTCGCCCTACAGCCAGTTGCGGCTTTTGGCATATGCGTTGTTGAAACCAGTGATCGAACAGGAGCTGACCTTTCCCGAGTTGCATGAGGCCTGGGCGCAGATCGCGCTCGAATCCCGCAAGGAACTGATCCACCAAGCCGTGCAACTGCTGGAGGCCGAGCATCCCATGGTTCCTCGCAGCGTGCTGCGCTGCCTGCTCACGGTGCTGCGTGAGGACAAGGAGCACCTCGCCGCGCAGTGGCTCTCCGGCGCGGCCTATCTGACCGAAAACGAACTCAAATTCCTCGGTGTCCCAGAACCCCTCGCGCGAGCGGAGATGGGACTGGTGATCCAGCTTTTCGGCAAACTGGCCGCGCAGGCCGGAGCACCTGCCGTGTTGGTGCTCGATCAACTCGATTTGATTTCAACGCCGGCGCAGTTTGATGAAATACAGCGCCTGCTCTTCTCCCTGATTGACCAGAGTGAGAACTGGGTCGTGCTGATCGGGCTGGTGGCCGAACGCTTCGCCATGTGGGACGCCGCACTCACGCAAGCCCTGCGCGGCCGCGTCGGCGTGCCAGATTCGAATGCGCCGCTCGGTTTCCGCCTTCCCGTGGTGGACATGCTGCCCATCGCCAACGAGCAGAAACGCCTCCTGCTGAACTGCCGACTCGAAGCCCCTGCCCTGATCGCACAGCGGCAGAAGGACGGCATCACTTCTGCGATTCACCCGTTGCTGGACGAGGACATCGTGCGACTCACGGCCGGTGGTGCCATCTTCCCGCGTCATCTGCTCGCCGCTGCGGCGGAGGCCTACACCATGCGAACCACGGAGGCACCAGCGGTGGAACTGCCACAGAAAATCGTCGCAGCCGCAGTCACACCAGCACTAGCGGTCGCCCCAGCCCCACCGCCCCCCATGCCAGTCAAAGTAGAAACGGCTCCGGTGGCCGTGCGGGTCGTGGAAGATGCCAAAGACACGATTGCCGCCCCGCCTGCCCTCAGCCCACCACCGCCCAGTCCCGTGCCGTCAGCCACCAAAACACCGCTGGCGGAAAAAATCGACGCATTGCTCCAGGAGGCCGTCGAAACCGCGAAGAAAGACACTTCCGCCGCCAGTGCTATCGACCTCGGCGAGCGAGCACGTGATTTGATCGAGCTGATGGTCGCCCCTCCCGTCACCATCAGCGAGGGCGACATCCGCAAAAGCTACGACAACTTCGACGGTGCTGACCGCTGCTTTGAATGGGGAGGAGGCAAGGTGCGCATCGTCACCAGTGATGCCATGCGCAGCAGCCTCATCGCCGTGCTGGAGCGTCTGAAGGACGCCGCAGGCGATACCCTGCTACTCCGCCACGCCGTAGCACCTGTCTCCGGCCAACTCACCATGGAGTTGCTGAACACCTTCAAGACGAAAAACACCTTTCATCACGTCTCCGCCTCGGAGGCTGCGGTGCTCGCCGCGCTCAGCCACCTGCTCGCCACGCAGCGCGAAGGCTCCTACGACCAGCTTGCCACCGAACCGCCTGCCACAAAGGACAACGTGCTCGCCGCCTTGCGCAATCACCCGCTGCCACGTGGTTTGCGCCTGTGGGAGCTGATTCAAAAGATTCACGCACCCAAACAGCCGCCCCAGACCACGCCAGCCACCTCGGTGCTCGCCGCCATTGTCAATCCTTCTGCCAAACCTGCCACCGTGGTGAAACCACCGCCCGTGCCAGGAGCCAAACCACCACCGCCACCGTCGATCATCGCCGCCAGGCCAGCACCTTCCGGCGTGGTGGCCAAACCCGTCGCTCGACCGCCCGGACCACCCATGGCGCGGCCCCCTGTGGCTAAACCACAGCCCAGCGTGCCAAGTCCGTCCATGAGCAAGCTGCCGCCGCCTTCGCAAGGAACCGCCGCGTGAGCTTTGGCGGAGCACAAAGTGGATCGAACTTCCAAGTTCGGTCTCAAGTTGAGTCCCAAATCCAGTGAACGAACTCAGAAGTTCCTTCCACGCCTCCGCCGTGTGAGCTTCTCTGCGGCGCAACGCTTCATTCGTGCTCATTCGCGGCTACATCGTTCCGTGCTGGAACGTTATCGGCTCGCCATGAAAGCACTCGTTTTTCTCCAGCTCGGCATCTTCGCATTTCTAGCCTCGGCGGCAGACGCGAAACGCCCGAACATCCTCTTCATCTACGCCGACGACCAATCGACCAAAACCGTCGGCTGCTATCCCGAGGCTTGGCCGTGGGTGAAGACGCCGAACCTTGATGCTCTGGCAAAGAATGGCGTGCGCTTCCACGCCGCCTACCTCGGCTCCTGGTGCATGCCCTCGCGTGCCACGATGCTCACGGGCCGCCATCCGCATGGCAGTGAGTCGATGTCCATGGAGGGCGGTTACCCCGGTAGCACTTACGATCCGAAGCAGTGCCCCTTCGTCCCCGCGCAGATGCGCCAGCAGGGCTATCACACCGCGCACATCGGCAAGTGGCACACCGGCACCGACTCCGGCTGGGGCCGCGACTGGGATCACCAGATCGTCTGGAATCGTCCGCTGCATCAGGACAATGCCGGTGCCTACTACCAAACCCAGATCACCAGCATCGACGGGAAGGAGCAGACCATCGAAGGTTACCCGGCGGACAACTACACGCAGTGGTCGCTCGACTTCATCCGCGGCAAAAATCGCGATGCCGCAAAGCCGTGGTATCTCTGGCTCTGCTACGGCAGCGTCCACGGTCCCTCCACGCCAGCGAAACGTCACAAAGACAGCTACAAGAACGCGGAAGTGCCCATTCCCGCCGACATCTTCCCGCCACGCGATTGCAAGCCTGACTATCTGAACGGCACCCAGGCCTGGACGAAAGGAGAAGACGGACAACCCGTCGCGGGTAAAAATGCCAAGGCCAAGAAAGCCCAGCGTTTCGACGACTGGGTGCGCCAGGTGAATGAATGCGTGCCCGCCATCGACGAAGGCGTCGGCCAGCTCATCGCCGCGCTAAAGGAGACCGGCCAGTATGACAACACGCTGGTCATTTACACCGCCGACCAGGGCTTCGCGATGGGCGAGCACGGTTTCCGCACCAAGCTCGCGCCCTATGATGCAAACTACCGCTCGCCCTTCATCGTCAGCAGGCCCTCGCGCTTCGCCACCGGGCAGTTTTGCGATGTGTCCGTGAACGGCCCCGACCTTGTCGCCACCTTCCTCGCCCTCACCGGCGTGAAGGTGCCCTGGCCGGTTCACGGTCACGATCTCACCCCGCTCTTCGAAAAGCCCGACTCCCCGTGGCCGCACGCCTGCTACTACGAGAACATGGGCAATGAATACGGCTCCAAAGTGACGCAAACCATCCTCACCGACACCAAGCAGGACAGCAACCACGGCGTGCCGCTCTACTCTG
>CAXNGR010000153.1:0-7818 GCA_964201265.1 Verrucomicrobiaceae bacterium | reverse complement strand
TCATGAAACGCCTCTTCCTTGCTCTCGCCTGCCTTTCCTCCCTCCACGCCGCCGAACCCTACACCGAGAATCCCGGCAAGCAGGGCGATGGTGCTTTCGAAGTCGGGCCAGAATACAAGCTCGATCCCGATTTGACCGACAAAGGCAACGCGAAGGGCAAGACGTTCACGTTTTCGATGAAGCTCGCCGACAGCAAGGTCTTCGACGGCACGGACAAGACGTTGGAGCCCGACAAGAAGAAGGTGAACACGGAGCGCAAGATCACCGTGTATGTGCCTGCGGCTTATAAGGATGGCGCAAAGGCTCCGCTGCTCATCATTCACGATGGTCCGGGCCAGTTGAAGCTCATCAGCAACGCTCTCGACAACCTTACGATCTCGAAGGACGCGAAGCGCGAGCTGCCCGCGTTTGTCTGCATCGCGGTGCAGAATGGCGGCAACGATGGCAAGAACAGCCAGCGCGGCCTGGAGTATGACACGATGTCGGATCGGCTCGCTCGCTTCATTCACGACGAGGTGCTGCCCGCCGTGCTCAGCAATGCCGAGATCCGCGCCGCGTATCCGAAATTCGCGCTCACGGAGAACCCGTGGGGCCGTGCGGTGATGGGTTGCAGCTCCGGCGGGGCCGCGGCGTTGACGATGGGCTGGTTTCGCCCGGACTGGTTCCGTCGCATCGTCGCCTACTCCGGCACCTTCGTGGACCAGCAGGACGACGACGCGCCCGAGGAGTCCAAATTCCCGCTCGGTGCGTGGGAGTATCACTCCGGCATGAAATTGATCGAAACGAGCGAGCTGAAGCCGCTGCGCATCTTCACCCACGTCTCCGAAAACGATAACCGCGCCAACGACGCCGAAGAAACCTACCACAACTGGGTCATGGCCGGCATGCGCACGAACGTCGCCCTCAATCAAAAAGGCTACCACCACCGCTACGTCTTCAGCAAAAAGACCGGCCACTGCGACAAGCGCGTCTTTGAGCACACGCTGGCCGACACGCTCGTGTGGCTCTGGCGCGGGTGGGAGGGGTGAAGGCAATACACCTTTAAAGGAGTCACGCTTTGCGAGCCATCATGCGGGCCTCGAAACGATCCAGCAGCTCTTCATCGGCACGGAAAGTCGTTTGCTTGAGGTCATTGAGTGAGTTGACGCCATCGAGAAGACCGCGCTCGTCTGCCAGATCGAGGATGTTCAAGGTGCCGATGGGGAGCAATCCACGAGCCTCCGCTGCGGCTCGCCCTCGACGCTCGTCCATGAGCACGATGGAAACCTGCTTTTCGATGGCAAGGCTGATGGCTTCGTTCTCGCCATGGCCGAGTTGGATGGTGTCGTCCACCTGCCCCACTTTTACGACCCGGAGCCAGTTCGGTAGTTTTTGCAGCCATGCGGAGACGGCGGCGGGTGCTTTGGGATGGCGAAGCTCCGTGAGCACTGCTTCTGGAATCATCACCTCACCAAACAACCGATGAAGCACCTCGACTTGTTCGATGAGAACGAGGTAATTCAGCGGTGTGGTATCCGCCACAACGACGCCTTGGGCGCTCATGACTGGAGCGCCGCGCGGAGTTTGTCAGCGCTGGCCTCCAGTTCTTCCCAGCTCGGCTGCTGCTCGGCGCCGTGGCGCTTGAAGAAAGACTCGGCCTCGTGAAAACCCAGTCCGAGCATCTCCGCCGCCTGACCACGGGAAAGCCTGCCTTCGCGGTAGCTTTCTGTGATGAGCATCTCGCGGGCGCGTTCGGGCGCATCGGCTGTGTCGAGGCCGAGCAAGCGCTTCCAATCATCCGGGAGTTCGAGAACGAGTGTCATGCGGCGAGCATACTTTTTCATTCCGGCTCCGCAAGCGGGTGGTTTAGGCGGTCGAAGCTATAGCTTCGTCGGCACCACCTTCGTCCACGGGCTCCAAGCACCGAGCGCGTGTTGCTGGATTTTGCGTTTCCAGATCTTATTTCCGCAGAAGGCGAAGAGCGTGTCTTTATCCTTGCCGCCGATGGCGACGGCGGTGACGCGGCCGCGATCAGGGACGGTGAGGATGACTTGAGTGGGGCCGTCGTCGGCGCTGATTTGGATGCCGCTTTTGGTGGCGATGAATTGACGGCCTTCTTGTGAGTAGCAGAGGCATTCGGCACCGGCGTCGTCGTCCCAATCCTGGACGTGGAGGTGGAAGAAGCGCTCTTTGTTTATCAGCGAGCCGTCGTCGGCGACTTGATAGCTGTAGGCCCATTTGGAATGGCCTTCGGCGACGCTGAGGAGCCATTGGTCGGGGCGGAAGGTCATGCCGGTGGCGAATTTGATGCCGGCATCGACTTGCTTCTTTTTGCCGTCTTTGATGAGCCACACGCTGCCACCGTTGTTGGGTTTCTTCGCGTCGTTGTCGGTGACGTAGAGGCTGCCGTTCGGATGCGCGATGATGCTGTGGCCGAGGATGCCGTTCAAAACGATGCTGGACTTGCCCGAGGCGTCGTAGCGTAGGAGCTGGCCGGATTTCTCGGAGATGGTGTAAAGCGATCCATCGGCGGCGACGGTTACGCAGTGGGCATTACCGGTTTTTTCGGCGAAAACGCTGACTTCATCGTCTATGCCGATGCGATGGATTTTGTCGGCGGAGGTGTCGGCGAAGAAGACTTCGCCGTTTTGAGCCGTGGAGGCTCCGCGCGTGCTTTTGAAGCCTTCGGCGACGAGTTTCCAGTCTTCGCCGGGGAGGATGATTTCTTGGGCTCGCGGGGCGCTGGGGCCTGCTTTGACCTTCGCTGGCCAGTCTTTCCAAAGATAAGCCATCGCCTCCTGCCAGTTCTCGCCGTAGCCCGCGACGTGCTTGCCGTCGTTGGTTCGGAACTGGTAGTCGTAGCCGGAAAATTTCAGCGCGTTGTCCATCTCCTGATCGACGAGAAACCAGTCGCCTGCCGCGTTTTCCATGTCGTGCGTAGCGGTGGTGAGATACGAGCGGATGGGCCGTGCCTCGAACTTGCGCACCATCGTGGGAAACTCATGCCCGCCGCGAAAAGCCACCCAACTGCCGCTGGCCGCATACACCCGGCTGAAGGCCTCCGGCTTGTGCCAAGCCGCCGTGAAGGCCGCGATGCCGCCGCTGCTGCCACCAACGATGCAGCGATCATTGCCGCTGGCGCTGAGATTGAGCTGATACTGCTTCGCGACGAAGGGTAGGATCTCCTCGTCAAAGAAGCGCAGGTTGTTGTCGCTGACGCCGTCGTATTCGAAGTCGCGATTCCGACGCGGCGCGGTGCCTTTCATCGGCGCAGGCACCTCGCCAGGCCGCACGAAAACGCCGACGGTCGCCGGCATCTGCTTGGTGGCGATGGCGAGTTCGAGGTTCGCCTTCTCGCGCGGGTTGTAGCCATCGGTCTTCACATAAACGCAAGCCGGTTTGCTGGCGTCGTATTGCGCTGGGATGAAGACAGTGACCTCGCGCACGGTGCCGGGGAAAATTTTACTCTGCGTGAACGGGAAGGTTTCGATGCGGCCGGGGAGGATGTCCTCAGGTTTGATGGCGGGAGGCGTGTAAGTCGGAGCAGCATCAGCCGAGGACGGCTGAACCACATTGCTGCCCGCGAGCGATCGCACAAACCACTGCAAATGCAAATCGCCCTTCCGGTGCTGCCAGAGATCGACCTTCGCGCCGGCTTCCTTTTTGCCGCCGAGATGATCTAGGCCCATGCCCGGCGCATGTTTCGGCTCGATGGCGTAGCTACCATTGTCCTGCTTCGTGAGCGACCAAAGCTGCGCGTCGGATTTGGTGTCCTTCGCGAGGAGGACCTGCGTGCCATTGGTCGTGCCTGCGCCGTCCACGGTGAGCGCGAGGCCGGTTTGTGAGGCCGGCATGAGCCAGTTCCAACCATCGCCACGCGGCTGGATGATCCAATTCTGATTCGGCGTGTTCGCCGGCTTGTTTATGGAGACGATGTCGCCTTCTTTCGAGTCACCAACGACCTCCAAAACGAAGTCAGGTGCGCTCACGGGCACGATTTGGTAGGTGCCCCAGTCTTCGGCGAAGGCGGTGGTGGTGAGGAGGGAGACGATGAGAGAGGAGAGACGCATCATGGAGAGTGTGAACGCGGAGACGGTGCGGATTCGACGGCAAATCTAATAATGAAGGCAACTCGTTTGTTGGCAGACGCCTCAACCTCGAATGTCTAAACTAAGCTAATTGAAGCGAATTATGAAATAGCATGGACAGCACTCAGCAGGAAAAGAGCGCAAAGGTTTCTTTCATTGCCTTCATCAGTAAGAATGGAATTGTGGTTTCTGACAATGAACTTAGGACCGTTCAGAAACGTGGTGGGTATCGCGCCTGTTGAGGCGACGAACGCGCATGAAGCTGATCTCATAAAAAAGTTCCAGCGCCCTTTTCAGTGCGACTACCGAGTCTCTCACTTCCTTCCAGCAAGGTATTTTCAGTTGGTCGTTAAAGAATTCGGTTTCTACGTAACGAGAGCTGACAAGCAGTCAAATGCCCCTAACGATTCTCGCCTTCCCGATGTGAATCTCACTGAGACTGCTGGCATGGACCAAGCGATCGCCTCTTACCTTCGCACAACGGTCGATCCACTTGCGACGCAGGCGGATTATGAGAAGCATCGGAAGCGAAACTACCTGCACTGCTGGACGGATGGCTGGGACGAAAGCAAGAAGTTGTGGCGAGAGTTCGGCGGCAATGGCACTGGAGTAATGCTCCGATCGACGACTGGTATGTTACGCGCTCATTTTCAGCATCACGACTTTTTGGACATCAACCTGGTCGGCTGTAGCTATTGGCCAAAAAACGTCCCCGTCCCGGTGAGCTTGGGAAATTTGGTAGCACAGTGTCGAAAAGATGAGCGGTTTATGTGGCAAAACGAAACGCGGCTGATAGCTCAACTCAGAGATGCCGCCTTTGCGGAGAAAATGGGGATCGATGCACAACCTCCCGACGGTTGGTGGATTGGCATTCGGTTGCATCAAGTATTATCAAGCATCGTCCTCGGGCCATGTATGTCCTCTGCTGATCGAGATGAAGTGTTGAGCTCATTGAGAAAAGCTGATCTTTCGTCGCGAATTTCCCCGACCGTTTTCGCTCCTGAGGACTTCTGAGTAGAAGGTTAGTTGTCTTTCTTCTGCGCTTGGATATTGCGGGCATCGAGATCCTTTAATCGATGACATATTTGTTCATGGCTTTGGTGAAGGTGGGTTGGCTGGCGGTGTCCAAAGTGTGGCTTCGACAGCGCGGTCGGAGGCTTGGGGGCCATTGAAATAGTAAACGGTGAGCACGTGACCATCGGGACGCACCAGCGTGCGCGGGTAGCCGAGGTCGCCATCGAAGCCATCGTCGCGCAGGATGATCTCAGGCGACCACGTCTTGCCTTCGTCGTTGCTGAGGCGAGCGCGGATGCCGGTGGGCTTTTTGCGATGTCCGTAGGTCACGCAGAGGCGGCCATCGGGAAGCAAAACGGTGGCGGGTGGATTGCCGCCGATGTTGCCAGTGACATCGCTGACCTTCGACCACGTCTTCCCGAGGTCATCACTGCGCCACAGCTCGATGTTGTATTCTGGTTTGCCACGCCGCAGTGTTGTGAGCAGGGCTCCGCCCGCCGTGCGCACACTGCTCGGCATGATGGCGAAACCGCCCTTTGGTGGTTCGTTGCCGATGTAGCCCTGGAGTTTCCACGTCAGCCCTCCATCGGTGGTGCGAGCACAGAAGACGCGGCCTTCTTTGTGATCCGATTTCTTGCCGCAACTGCCGAACATGAGGCACTCACGCGGCCCGAGCGGTATCAAATCGGTGCGTGTGGAGATGCCGTCCACGCCCTCGACATCGAATTTGAACGGCCCCTGCCAGCTCTTGCAGCGATCCTGCGTCGTGTAGAACCACGACGGGCCAACGTGTAGCCCTTTGAAGCGAAACATCATCGCAAAGTCGGGCGCGGTGAAGTCGAGCGGTTCCTTCAACGCCACAGTCTCGGGCTCGTTCTTCCGATCCGAGTAAGGCTGATCCGCCTCGACCTTCCACGTCTTCCCGCCATCGAGGCTGCGAGCTTGCACGCGATGACTCGGCTTGGTGCGGTCGATGCGATGATCGGTCGTCGTCTCCTTGTAATAGGTGGCCGTGAAGCCCACGACCAACTCATCACCCCACTGCCACAGACCCTGATTCGCCGGCCAGCCGCCGTAGCGACCGGGTTCCTTGTAAACGATGAGGTTTTCAGCCGAGGCAGGCTTCAACGTTGGAGCAGCAGCCGCGATGACTTTCGGATCGCCCGCATCAAGCTTGGCTGCGTCTTGAGCAAGAGCTGACAAAGACGCGAACGATGCGGAAGCGATGAGCAGACTGAGGTGATTCATGATTTACGAAAATAGGTTGGCCGCCAAAGAACACTGAGAGCGCAAAGATGATCTTGATCCATCTATGCGCTCCCGGTGTTCCTTGGCGGCTATAAAACAGGCAAATTACGCCAGTTTGTAGCAATCCGCCCACTCGGCACGCGGGGCTGGTCCTGCCAGACGGGCGTTGGCTTCGTCGTTGCCGATGAAGCGCTTCGTGGTCGGATCAAACTGAAGATCGACGTTCAGATACTCGGCGATGGTGCCGAGGTTCAGGACCTGGGTGAGCAAGCCGGAGACGCTGAAGGGCGACTCGGTCTTGCCTTCGCCCATGCAGACGTTGATGAAGCTGTCGAAGTGATTGCGCTTCAATGGATGCAGGCCCATGGCGTCTTTGAATTCCACCATCTTCGACCGTGGATACAGGAGGGAGTGACGATCATGCGAGCCGCGCTGCACGAGGTAGTCGCCTTGTTTGCGATGCAGGAGTGATCCAGCACCGCCGGGATTTGGGATCACGACTTTGCCGTCGGGGCCTGGGTCGCCGTATTTCTCTTCGATGTCGAACTTGATGTCGCCACCGGCTTTCCAGTGAAGCTCCACAGCAGGCAATTTCTCGCCACGGGCCGGGAACTCGAAGCGAATATCCGAGCTGAGCGGATAGCTCACCCGATTGTAATCCGCGAGCGCCAGCGGCGTGATGCGTGTGGGCAAACCGAGCTTCAGGTGATCATGGGCAAAGTCGATGATGTGAGCGCCCCAGTCGCCAAACATGCCGCCGCCGTAGAGGTGAAAGCCGCGCCAGTTGAAGGGGTGATACATCTTGCTATAGGGTTTCACTTCCTGTGGACCGCACCAAAGGTCCCAGTTCAGCGTTTCTGGCTTCGGTTCCTCCGCTGGATAGCCCTTCACGAGCGCACGCTCGGCGGCGTTCATGAACCAAAGCGAGGGCGACTTCCATGCTTGGATCTTCACGATGTTATCCACGATGCCCGCCGCGAGCATTTGCTTGAACTGCTCCGCTCCAGCCGATGTGTGACCTTGGTTGCCCATCTGCGTCACCACTTTGAACTTCTTCTCGGCACGCATGAGGATTTCCGCCTCTTCAAAAGTGTGCGTCAAAGGCTTCTCGACATACACATGCTTGCCGAGCGCCATTGCGCTGATTGCGGCAACGAAGTGCGTGTGATCCGGCGTGACCACGCTCACGGCATCGATGTCCTTGCCCATCTTGTCGAGCATCTCGCGGAAGTCGGTGAAGCGCTTCACATCCGGGAAGGCCTTCAGGTTCTTCTCCAAGCTTTTCGCGGTGACGAAGTCCACATCCGTGAAAGCCACCGGCGTGGCGATGCCACCCGCCGTGAGCCCCGGAATGACGCTGCCCGCCCGCCCACCGATCCCGATGCAGCCCAGATTGATCCGTCGGCTCGGCGGCAGCTTCGGATTGCCCGCCGCACGGGCGCTCGTGAGGTAGGCCGGAAGAAAATTGAAGCTCAAACCCGCTGCGACG
>CAXNGR010000152.1:0-7847 GCA_964201265.1 Verrucomicrobiaceae bacterium | reverse complement strand
AGCACCATCGCCCCCGGAGCGCACGAGATCATCATCACCGTCACCGACGAGGCTGGAGCCAGCAGCAGCGTCAACCTCGCCATGACCGTGGAATCGAACCATCCCGACCGCACATGGCGCTGGGAAAACTTCGGCAGCACCGTGGCCTCTGGCAATGCCGAAAACGATGCCGACCCCGATGGGGATGGCCTGAGCAACCTCGCGGAGTTTGCCTTCGGCTTGAATCCCAACCGCTCCGGCAACGATGTCGGCACCCGTGCCGAGGCAAATGCCGGCCAGCAGGGCGACGGCATGCGCGCGGTGTTCCGTCGGCGCAAAGATCATGTGAGCGCCGGACTCGCCTACCAGGTGGAGTTCAGCAGCAATCTTGCTGACTGGACCCCGGCCTCCGAGATTCCAGTGGTCGTGGCCGATGAAGGAACCCTCGAGCAGGTCAGCCTCGGCTTCCCCATCCTTCCGAATGGAAGCCAGAGCAGGTTCTTCCGCGTCCAGGTCCAGCAACAAGACCCCACCCCTGCTGAGTAACCGTGCAGCGGCTTCTCCTGGTCCCATCCATGGGATTTTGAGTGTGTCGTTGGGTTTCCTCAGTCAGGCAGGGCTGTGAAGGAATAGCGGTCGCATAGGTCAGAACTCTGGCTGAGAGAAATTCATGGGCCGCTTCCGCATGGAAGCGGTCAGAAACGTGCAGCTTTACTGATTTCTTCTTTGTTATGATCATCGCACACCTGT
This sequence comes from Verrucomicrobiaceae bacterium, assembly GCA_964201265.1. Taxonomy (GTDB): domain Bacteria; phylum Verrucomicrobiota; class Verrucomicrobiia; order Verrucomicrobiales; family Verrucomicrobiaceae; genus Prosthecobacter. Next base: position 7,118 of record CAXNGR010000152.1, on the reverse strand, counting down.
CAGGGGGGCTGGGCAATCAATTCTTTCAGTACGCCATGGCGCGACAGATCTCCATCGATCTGGGTGTTGAACTACGGCTGGATTTGTTCAGCTATCGATCAGACCGGTTGAGAGCCTGCGGGCTTGGCCACTATCGAATCAATGCCGGAACAGCGTCATGGGCGGATGTGTTTCACCTTTGTCCATGGATGGCAGTCTCGCGTCTGGCTCCACGGCCTCTCTATGAGCGTTCCTGGCTCGTTTTAAACCGGCTGGGACTCAAGCCGCTTTGCAGATCACGGGTCGGTGAATCATTCGCTAGCACATCACAGAAAAAGTTGTTTCACCGTCATGTAATGGCCGAGCGGCAAACCACCTTTGATCATGAGGTGTGCCTATGCCCGGATGATCGGTTGATTGTGGGCAACTGGCCCAATGAGAGGTACTTCAAAAGAATCAGAAGCCGTCTGTTGCATGAACTGGAGCTCAAGCTCCCGCCGTCTGCTCGAGATCAGGAGATTCTGGAGCAGATGAAGGTTGGAGAGTCGACCGCCGTGCATGTGCGGCGAGGGGACAAGGTGGGGAACCCCACTTTCAAGGCGACTTCGGCAGAGTACTGCCGCAAAGCTATGGAAGAGGCGAGGAAGCGCCTTCACAACCCCCGGTTTTTCATTTTCAGCGATGATCCAGAATGGGTCGCCTCACAAATCGCTCCAAATGCAGACGTCATGATCATCGACCATCATGCGCCTGACCAGGTCCATGAAGATTTCCGTTTGATGCGCGCCTGCAAGCATCAGATCATCGCTTCGAGTTCTTTGAGCTGGTGGGCTGCCTGGCTCAATGAGAATCCTGACAAGGTGGTGATCACCCCGCCTGCTTCTCATTGGGTGCAAAGGCCGGGTTGTGACCCAAGTCAGATCCTTCCATCCGAATGGATTGTGGTGGAGGCGGCCGCTGATTGATGCCAGTCGGCAGCATCCTTGGAGTGCTCACCAATCACTCTCAGTGCCATAGCCGTAGCGCGAAAGCATCTCGCCTGCTTTCGTTTTGATTACCAGCTTGTCACTTTCGTTCAGGAGCACCCATCTTTTCCGGCCGTCAAAAAGGGGTTGATTGATTTGCCAGTTGCGGAACTGACAATGAAACTCGCCGGACCGGCGTGGCGGTCGCTGGGAACTGGTGGAGTAAAAGTTTTTCGGTTCCTCATGGTAGTCAAGCATGGCTGGCTCGAAGGACTCTCCAAGAAAAGTAGTCACATTCGAGATTGTCAGCTCTGGTTCCGACACAAGGTCTTCATAGCGGAGGACATGAACCTGAGGATGCGTCCAGAACGGCTCTCCGGCGCCATTGTCTTTGATCCATCGCTCGATTCCTTTGCCAATATCGCCTTCCCTTTCCTTGATGGACCAAGCAACATCCCGACCATCCCTGACGATCAGCAGAATCATGACTCCTTTCCCTAGAGAAAGGAGTTTTTGAATCTGATGAATGTGAGAAGGAGTTTTCTCAATCCAGCGGGATTTGCCATGGAGGCATGCTTCCACATCAAACTGCCGCAGCATCCTCTGAGGTCTTGTGGCTGCGGCCAGGGAGGTTTCATGGCGGATCGCATGAATCTTCGAGTGAGCGCCCATGATCCTCAAGAGGATCGAGGTTCCGCTGTGACCACAGCCAACAATGAAGATCGGCGCTCTTTCCTCATGGGGCGCTCTGAACGGAATCGCGCTCGCGAGAAATGCCACGATGCGTCTAGCGCGGAACCAAAAACTTGTTTGCATGATTCAATAATTGGCGTGAGGAGGCGCGGCGCTGTTTCTGCGGCAGGGCTAGGATTCGATCTTCGTCAGTTCGAGGATTGGGAAAATATCGTCCCGGTGCTCCCAGCCATGTTGTGTGATGTCGAGGAGATCGCTGCGGATTGTCCTGGTGATTTTCAGACCGGACGCGCGCAGATGACCAGAGCGCAGCCATGATGCATGCGTGATGTAGAGCCGGGCCCGGGCACGCAAGGCTTTCGGAATGCATTGAAAAAACGCATGACGTTGAGGTTCCGAGCAATGGTTCAAGACCGAAAAAGCGAGTGCAAAGTCGGCTTTCCAATCCATGCCGCCGCAGTCGAAGTCAGGAATCCATGCAAGCTGCGGGCGCTTGTGCATGAGTCCCTTGCTCTCAACCACTGACCGTGCCGCCGTGATGAAGTCGGTGTTGTAGTCGAATCCAATGTAGTTTCCAGCATCCAGATAGTCGATCAAATGCACGCCTGCGCGCAATGGACCGCAGCCGATGTCCAGGAAGTGGGAGGAGGGAAGCAGCCCCATGGACTTCAAGAAAAGCAGTTGAAACCCTCCACGCTGGTCCCATTGGTCTTTGCCGCCTCCGAGATGTTGTTTGTACGCTTCCGACACGATTTCTTCGGGGGTCAGCCGAATGCTCTCGTATTGCGTTTGTTCTGCGGCGAGCTTTTCACCCAGAAGCAGACTGCCACATCGTCGAACGAGTTCTGCTATTCGTGCCATGATTTGATTCAATGGTTGGTCAGGTGAGTGCGATTACGCACAGGGCATCGGAGGCTCCGCGTGGTTGTGAGTGGGGGGCAGATGCCCGTAGATTGGCACAAGATGCAACACAGATGGATCGGATGCAATGCCGTTGGGCCACGCGCTGTCTTTGACAGGAACAAAATCACGCGCACGCTCTTGCGATATGGATAATCCCTATGATAGCTGTCCTACTCCTGTCTTGTTTTTGATTCAGCGTCGTCCCGACCTGACGGCTCGAGTGTTGGCCGCAATTCGCAGCGCCCGCCCTGCCCATCTGATGCTGGCAGCAGACGGGCCGGAGGAGGATGATCGCTGCCAGGAGACACGCAGGCTGGTGCTGGATGGCATCGACTGGCCATGCCAAGTGCATACCCGGTTTTCGCCGACGCGCCTCGGCTGCCGCGAGGCGATCTCGCAGGCGCTCGACTGGGGTTTTGCCCTGCATGAGCGATTGATTGTGGTCGAAGATGACTGCCTGCCTGAGTTGTCGTTCTTTCGCTTTTGCACCGAGCTGCTCGATCGCTATCAGGATGACGAAAAGATCATGCAGATCTGTGGCAGTAATCTGAGTGGTCACGCGGCGCAGGATGGTAGCAGCTACTATGCATCGCGCTTTGACACGATCTGGGGCTGGGCAAGCTGGCGCCGGGCATGGCAGAAGCATGATGGCAAGCTGGCAAGCTGGCCGGCGGCGTGCTCGTCCGCTGCATGGCGGCAGTCCTGCCGTTTCAAGGGTGAGCAGTCCTGGCGAAGGCAACTGTATGACTCCGCGTACTCCGGGGGCCTGGACGCCTGGAGCGTGGCTTGGATGTATGCCAAAGAAAAGCATGGAGGGCTGGCGTTGATCGCCTCGAACAATTTGGTTTCCAATTTGGGCTGGGGAGAGGATGCCACTCACACTCATGATCAGAACGATCCGCGTGCCTGCATGAAAACAGTCCCAGTCGAATTCCCACTTCGGCACGCAAAGAACCTGGTCCCTGATGACCGGGCTGACTTGAACTATTTCATTCGTTTCTGTCGCGCTCCATCTCTGGCAAGCCGAGTGATCAACAAGCTGTACCGAATCTGGAGGCAAATGTGGGCATGAATTCGGTGGTAAGAGCCGTGCGGGCGGGACTCTATCGCTCGGTCCTCACCGGAGCTCAGCTTTTGGTGCGCCCCGGCAGGCGCGTCTTCTATCGTCTAACGATTCTGAAGCTCGACAGGCTAGGAGACGCGGTTCTGTCCCTGGGGGCCGTACGTGAGCTGCTGCGTGAATTTGGTGAGAAGGAAACGCTCCTGGTCGTCTCCACCGTGGCAGAACCGCTTTTTCGAGCAGAGCTGCCTGAGGTCGAGTTGCTGGTGCTGCCGCCTTTTTGCGAGCGCTACTTTCCTGATCTGCTCCTTTTTTTATGGTGCCATGCGGCCCGTCTGCGTTCCATCTCGACCGAGACGCTGGTCTGCCTGCGTCACCAGCCTTCGGACTACCTGCATGTGATCGCGCACCTGATCGCGCCTGGGAAGTGTCATGTCACCCGTTGGGACAGGGCACGGGAGAACGTGAGCCTGTCGTTCCCCAGGGCTTGCCTGGTCCCTTATCCACAGAGTTCCGAAGGCACCTGCCTAGAGCTGGAGGCTCATCGTCGCCTCATTGAGTCAGTTACAGGGAAAAGAACGGAGGCAGCAGTGATGACACCGACGATTTTGGCCGCACAAGTCGTGGCAGGGAACTTCTTGCTGGTATGTCCGATGGCCGGGACGGAGATTCGAAATTATCCGCCCCATCTGCTGGCGTCCGCGATCCATGATTTCCTGCAACGTGTGTCTATGCCTGTCGAGTTTTGTCTGCCTCCCGAAGCTGACCTAAAGCCTTGGCAGAGCGCGATGTCTGCTGCCGGTGTGCCGCAGGCAAAGTGGCATCGTCCTGCAACGCTGGAGAATTTGCTGGAACTGGTTGCACGATCATGCCTCGTCCTGGCTCCCGACTCGGCACCCGCTCATCTCGCCACGGCTCTGGACAAGCCGGGAGTTTTTCTGCTGGGTGGAGGGCATTTCGGGATGTTTGCACCGTGGGGCAAAAGCCGGCGGCAGGTCTGGCTGCATCACGCGATGAACTGTTATCAATGTCACTGGAACTGCATGCACCCTGAGCCGTTTTGCATCACACATATACAGCCAGTAGACGTCGCGGCGGCCATGCATGCCGTTCATGCCGCAGCAGGCGCGGTCTGATTCTTCAAGGCAAAAAAGCAGTCTGAATAGCTTGCGTGGTGGGTCAGGAAAAGGGGCTGCTCGTAGCGCTCTTCGAGCAGGTGCTGTACTACGGCGAGGTTTTCATGACGGATTTCGACACAAATGGCTCGTGGCAGAAAGCGCTTTAAATCCAGTCCGCGTAGAGCCGCGACCTCGCTTCCTTCCACATCCAGACTGAGCAGATCGAAATCTGACGGCGTGCCGCTTTCCTCCAGTACATCGGTCAGAGTGCGGACCGGTGCTTCGACAAATTGTTCCAGCGGCGGCAACCCTTGTACTCGGAGCCCCGCTTCAGCGCGGACATGCTCTGTGGCTGCATCCGCCATTGTACCGCAGACCATGGTCATGAGGCCCGCATGTCGCAGACGGACGGTGCGACCGACATCTTCAGGAGCACCGAGAACACAGGAAATCACGATCGCTTCTTGGCGGCGTTGTCGGCAGCGGCTGGCAAGCTGCGGCAGAGGTTCAATCAAAACGCCCCGCCAGCCTTTCAGCTTGGCGAAATAGTAGGTGTTGCTCTGCTGGAAACCATCATAGGCACCTGCCTCGACAAACCAGCCGCCATGGCGTGGCAGCAAGCGTTCGAGTTTTTCATCCAACTGGTTCAGGGAAGGGCGGGATAACGTTCCGATCCGAAAAAATTCCAGCATTGGCCTGAGGAGGTCTTTGAGCCGGTCGCGTCGCGAATAGATGGAGCGGTAGGGTAGATGCTCTGAGTTCACGCCGGCTGTACCAAGTTGCCATACACCGAGGTCGACCAGGTACTGCCCCGCTGCGGCATCGCACATTGCTGGCGGATGAAGATGGATGTATACCAAGTGTATTGCTTCACTGGGCCAAAACCATGAAAATCAATCTGCATCGTGTCCTGAGAACGCAGCCTGGTGCAGAGAGAGGCGTGCCAATCGGAGTTGTCCAATATGAGCAATCCGTGCTCTACTAAAAAAGGCAGCGCCGCTCTGGCATATTCGGGTCGCAGGAATCCATCAATGACGATCACTTCAAACATGCGTCCCTCCTGCGGCGGAGTTTCTACATAGCAGGGTCCCTCCACCGGACCGATCAGTCGCAGGTTTTCCAGTGCTTTGCTGCGGATCACCTCGGCCCAGTCGGCCCTGCCTTCGACCGTGGTGATCTTCTTGGCCCGAGCTGTCCACCACAGGGAACTTTGCCCGCCGCCATATTCTAGAATGTTCGCTTGGGAGAAGTCGAGCTGGGAAAGGTAGTCAAGCGTAAGAAAGGTGATCCATGGCACTGGCTTTCCTTGGCCGTCCACCGGCAGTTCGGTGCGGATGCCCTGCCAGAGCGCACGCCTGAACATCAGCGTTTGCATCACACGCATCGCTTTACCTAACTTGGGAAGGTAACGATGTATCGCCCGTTCAAGAAGACTCATAGACAGATGATTAATCCTTGCTTGCTGCTTTACTGGCAAGCTCGTATTTGTGAGAAATGGTGAACGCAGCAGACATGCAAACACTCAGCATTCAGTTTGGCTCGTGTTTCCCGTTCACAATCGGAAGGCAACCATCATGCGTTGCCTGAATAACCTGAATGCGCTGGGGGGGGGCGTCCCTGGGCCAATTTGCTGCACACTGATGATGGGATGGGAGCAATGATAGGACTCCAGAAATGCCCAAAGAAGCCTTTCTATTCATGCCCACCGTGGGCGGTGACGTCAGCCTGTGGCGGGCCGGAGCCATCCGGCTGGAATGGGAACGGAGGTCTCCGCCTGGGCCGAGTGCGGGTGCTAGTTGAATGATGATAGCCTGCCGGAGTTTGGATGGGACTGCGCCGATGAGTGCAAGCAGCCCATTTCGGATCTGTAAAGGCCGTGGCGCTAGTCGGTTTTTGGTTTCAAAATTTTGAACTGGAAGCTACGATCCATCGTTAAATTCCGTTTTTAGCTGCCATGAATGAGAATCCTCAGCGCGCAGAGACTTCTTCCTCCACGGGCGGCGTGGTTCGCTGGACGCCGCCAGCTCCGGAGCATTTGGAGGCGATGCTGCCACAGTATGATCAGTGGCAGATGCTTGGCTGTGGCGGGATGGGCGCGGTATACCAGGCGCGGCAGGTGTCGCTGGATCGGCTGGTGGCCATCAAGGTGTTGCCACCGCAGGCGGCGGAGGATGAGGCGGAATTCGTCGCCCGTTTTCAAAACGAGGCGCGCACGATGGCAAAGGTGAGCCACCCGGCGATCGTGGCGGTGTATGATTTTGGTGCCACGAGCGATGAGCTGCTCTACATCGTCATGGAGTTCATTGATGGCACGGATGTGGCGAAGATGATCCAGACGCAGGGCAGGCTGACGGCTGACCATGCACTGGCGATCACCGCGCACGTCTGTGACGCGCTGGC
>CAXNGR010000151.1:0-7873 GCA_964201265.1 Verrucomicrobiaceae bacterium | reverse complement strand
TAATCGAATTCACCTTAAAGGTAGAAACGATTGGGAATGTCGGCCAGCAATGCGTTAAAAATGGAAAAAGAGTCGACTGGCTTCTTCAAAGCTTTCAAGTGGGCAAGGTTTGGTCGGGATTCAAAATTGATTCGCGCGAGATGGAGTTTGCCGAGGCTAATGTCATACAACCAATGCTGGTTAAAGGCGTGAGGTATCGATCAGTGGTGCAGGTTCGAAAGGATTTAGTCAGGGGGTTGTTGAATGACAAGATGCTCGTCGAGTGGAAGGGCGAGTTTGAGACTGAGCCACCACAGAACGCCACCAAACCCATTGTCTTAAGCACATGGAATTCGGGCGTCCTTTTTCACAAGGCCGAAATCATCCCTCATTTACCGGCGTCGTTCGCGACCAACTCAGTCGTCCCGCCCGTGTCCTCGCCGTCAGCACAAGCCGCCTCTGCCGACGTCTGGGTCGATGTCAAAGGTCGCAACATTCAGGCGAAGTTCGTTCGCGTCGAAGGCACCAATGTCTTGCTCGACGTTGCCGGGAAAGTCACGACAGTGCCACTGAGCACCCTCTCAGCGGCCAGCCTGCAGAAGGCGCGAGAGTGGCAGGTGAAAGCGTCTGGAAAAGCCACTGAATTGGCGGTCAGCCCGGCACTGGCCACCAAGGACAAACCCCTCGTAAACAGCCTCGGTATGAAGTTTGTGCCGGTGCCGGGAACTGACGTGCTGTTCTGCATTCATGAAACCCGCCGAAAGGACTACGCCGCCTATGCAAGCTCCAGCCCTGGCGTTGACGAAACATGGCTTAGCCACAACGGCTACCCGATTCCCGATGAGGAGAAACCCGAGCATCCCGTTTTTTCTGTGAGTCGGTTTGATGCGCAGGACTTCTGCGAATGGCTATCGAAAAAAGATGGACGCACCTACCGCCTGCCCACGGACCGGGAGTGGAGTTTTGCAGTCGGCATTGGAGAAGACGAGTCAGTTGATACTCCCGAGCAATTGAGCGGAAAAATCAATCGGCGTTACCCGTGGGGTAGAGTCTGGCCGCCTTCCAAGAAATCGGGCAACTACGCGGACCAAACCTGCGCTTCCGAACTCCCCGATATTCCGTTTATCCAAGACTTTCTCGACGGCTATGCCTACACATCACCTGTCATGAGTTTTTCGCCCAATAAGCTGGGTATCTACGATCTCGGGGGAAACATCTGGGAATGGTGCAGTGACCCTTGGAATCCAACCAGCACCGATGGCGTTTCGCGTGGTGGTTCTTGGCGCTTCTGTGAAAAAGACCAGCTGCTTTCTTCATACCGCGATCAATGGACGCCCGATGGCAGAGGGATCAGCACTGGATTCCGTGTTGTTCTCGAAGACAACTCACATGTTCCTGCCGCCAAGCCCGAGCCCCAGACGGCAGTCCAGCGCCATACGCCGACTGCGGTTTCGGGTGCCTCTGCCGACGTCTGGGTCGATGTCAAAGGTCGTGCTGTGAGTGCGAAGTTTGTTCGTGTCGAGGGCAGCAATGTGGTGCTCGACATCGCTGGCAAGCAGACCCCGGTGCCGCTCGCCACCCTGTCCGATGAAAGTCAAAAAATCGCCATAGCGCTTCATGCGGCCTCGATGCCAGAGCCGCCGCAGCCAGGGGCACCGCGTCCTGCCATCCTCGACAAAGATCTGTCTCTAGTGAAATTGAGCGTTGGCGTGCCGCCGTTCACTGCGGGGATGAAACTGATATTCTCTGCAGCGATCAAAAATGTCTCAGCATCGCCTGTCGCTCTGCCTTTTTCTGAAAGTGCAGGCGTGCGGGGAGTTAACCGTCAGCTCTGGATTGAACGTCTCGGCAGGAAAAAAGACATCCCGGCCTATCAAGCCGCACGGAAAGGGGATTGGTATGCTGCAGGAGGAGGTCAGGAGACTCAACGTGCTGGCGAATCGGTGTTACTGCCTGATCAAGAACTCTTGATCAAACAACCCATTATTACCCAAGGCTTCCCACCGGGTAAATATCGTCTGCATGTCGAACTGAGTCCCATGCATGCTGAGAACATCTTCACCACGGCGGAACTCGACTTTGAACTCATCCCTTAATCTTCATGCACACTTCCGAAAACGCCCCCAATCTGAGTGGCCTGGGCCGCGCCCTGCTAGAAAGCGGCAGCTCCAAGCCTTCCTCCGGCCCGTGGGTGCCGCCGACTGCCGAGGAACTGCACGCCATCCTCCCGCAGTATGAAATCGTGAAGATGCTGGGCCGTGGCGGCATGGGCGCGGTGTACATGGGGCGACAAACGGCGCTGGACCGACCCGTCGCCATCAAGATTCTCTCCGCCCAGCTTGAGGAGAGCGACCTGGGTTTCACCGAGCGTTTCAAAAACGAGGCACGGGCGATGGGGAAGCTGAACCACCCGGCGATTGTATCGGTGTACGAGTTTGGTGAGCATGAAAGCGGCCTGCTCTACATCGTGATGGAGTATGTCGATGGCACGGACGTGGCCAGGATGATCGCCAAATCAGGTCGCCTGCACACGGAGCACGCCATGGCGATTACGGCGCATGTTTGCGATGCGCTGGCCTATGCGCACGAGCGAGGCATCATCCACCGCGACATCAAGCCGGCGAACATCATGGTCGGCTACGATGGCGAGGTGAAAGTGGCCGACTTCGGTCTTGCCAAGGTCAGTAGCGCCAATGGCAGCAGTTTGGGCCTGACGCAGAGCGGCATGGCGATGGGCACGCTGCACTTCATGGCCCCGGAGGCGCTCATGCTGGGCACCGCCGTCGATCATCGCGCGGACATCTATGCGGTGGGCGTCATGCTGTACCAAATGCTCACCGGCAAGCTGCCGCAGGGCATGTTCAAGCTGCCCTCGCTCCTCGTTCCAGGTCTGGACCCTCGCTACGATGCCATCGTGCGCAAAGCGCTGATGGAGGACCGTGAGGTGCGCTATCAAAACATCCGCGACATGCGCACCGAGCTGGACAGCATCCTAACGCAGCCGGTGGTGAAGGTGGAGCCTGCGGCAAATGCGGCTAACGCGCAGGCCGCCGCGCTTCCGACGGGCGCACGACCTCAGCGCCCCGGCGGCAAGCCGCCCGCCCCTGCCGCATCGACCAGCGCTCAAACAATCTCGCATGAGCGCGAGCGTGGCAGCCTCGCCTGGCTTTGGGTGACGCTGCTGATTGGCGCGAGCGTCGCAGGATGGATGTACTTCGAGCGGGACAGGACTGCAACTCCGGCAGAGCAGTCCGCAGCATCTGCAGCATCCGCTGCCGCGCCTGCGCCGGTGGTGGCCACCTCGCCAGCCAACGACTTTCACCTCAAGATTGACGATGCTTTCATGAAGGCGCACGTGCTGGGCACCTCGTGGAAAACCAGCTACAAGAACGATCCACGTCATGACACCCTCGAATTCAACAGCACGGGCAACGGGGTGGTGAAAACCGCCTCCGTGGGCGGTCAGCAGCAGGCGGTTTGGAGCATTGATGCAGGCGGGCGCTCGCTCAAGCTCAGCACCTTGGATCGCAGCGGCTTTTACTTCAGCATCGCCTTCATCAGCCCTTCCGAAGCCATGGTGGAGTTTTTCAAAGTGCCGCCAGCCAAGATGGTCGGCACGATGATGAAGCAGGGAGTGAGTCCTGTGACGACGCCGTCATCACAGACTGCAAAAACCGCGTCGGCTCTTCCTAGACCGAATTCTGCGCCCGAGCCACCCGCCACTCTCGTCGAAACCTTCAACGGCCACCGCTATCAGTTCGTGCCCGGCGCTCTGACCTGGAAGGAGGCCAAAGCCAAGGCCGAGAGCATGGGCGGACATCTGGCTACCCTGACCACCAAGGAGGAGAACGAATGGCTGCTGCTGACCTACCGCAAGCTGCTGACGACGCAGAACCGCAACATCTGGCTCGGTGCCAGCGAGGACATGGCGGGCTTGGGTTGGAAGTGGGTCACGGGCGAGCCGTTCACCCCGCTCGGCTGGTTCCCCGGCGAGCCGAACGGCAAGCAAGGCGGCGGTGGCCAGGTGGGCCATCCCTTCATGCTCAACCTCTACAGCTTCAAAGATGGAGCCGTCGGCTGGAACGATAGCAGCACGCACTTCAGCCAGTCACGGGACAACATTGGCTTCATCGTCGAGTGGGATGCGGAAAATCCTGCCACGCCAGCCCCATCTGTCACAACTGCCGCCTCTGCCACCACCTGGATCGACACCAAGGGCCGCAGCCTCCAGGCGAAGTTTGTCCGCCTCGAAGGCGGCAATGTCATGCTCGACATCGCCGGGAAGATCACGCTCGTGCCGCTGAGCACGCTCTCACCGGCCAGCCAAGGGATTGCGCGTCAGCTTCAGGCTTCCCCTAGAGACGCAAACACCGCGCCAGACTGGCTCATCGGGCAGTGGCACCAGACGAATGACGGTAAGAGTTTCCCTATCCATCTGCTCGATTTCAAGGCCGACCACACCGCCAGTTTTGCCGGTGGCAGCCTGCGGACGACCGGGCAGTGGAGCTTTGCAAACGAGGCGGTGAGCATCACCTGGTCAAACGGTTCTCGTTACCGCATTGAAGTGCCTGCAAACAAGCCTTCAAACGACCTCCAAGGCATCATTTACGATATCGACGGACGTGCTGGCCACAATACCCCTTTGCGCATGCAAAAAGTTGTAAAGGATACAGACTCCGGCTGGCTCCCGCTCTTTCCGAACGACTCCCTTGCCGACTGGACGGGAGACACCTCGGCCTATCGCGTGAGCGGCGGCGTCCTCACCGGCACTGGAAAAGGCGATCTCATCTCGCCGAAGGAACTCGGCCATTTTCATCTCAAGTTCGACCTGCGCCTTAGCGCCGAGACGAACAGCGGCATCGGCATTTGGCGCGAGCCGGTCACCGGCTCCACGGTCGGCGCTCCGCGTGGATTTGAGGTGCAGATACAGGACGACACCGCGCCGAAATACAGCAAGCAGGAGTTCTGGCAGCGCCACGCCGGCATTTATTACTTCAAAGAACCGCTCGTGCTTGCCATGGGGCCGGTGGGTAGCTGGAACACTCACGAAATCCGTGTCGAAGGCACGCAGGTGCAGGTCATCATCAATGGAAAACTCGTCCAGGACGCGGATGTCACGCGGCTGCAACCGCAAACCAGCCGTGCACCCGCCCTCAATGTGTCCCGCCGCAGCGGTCATCTCGTTCTTCTGGGGCGGAACGGTGCCGCCGAATTTCGTAACATGCAGATCAAGGAACTGCCATGATCCGCCCCCCTGATTGATGGTAAAACATTGAGGGCAAAAAATCGGATCCCATTTTTTCGCCCTTCATTTTTTTGTCTGCTTTCCGGCCTCCGCGTGAGTCCCCAATTTTTTTTCATCTTCCCTGTAACCGCCGCCGCTGCTTTCATTAGTCCTTGGTAGAAACTCATGAGCACAGACCCTTCTACTCCCGAAAACGACTCCAACCTCAGCGGTCTAGGCCGTGCGCTGCTGGAAAGCAAGGAAGGCAGCAAGCCATCCGGCCCCTGGGTGCCACCGACTGCTGAAGAACTCGGCAAACTGCTGCCTGAATACGACATCGTGAAGATGCTCGGTCGTGGCGGCATGGGGGCCGTTTACATGGGGCGGCAAAAGTCTCTCGACCGCCCCGTCGCCATCAAGATCCTCTCCAACACGCTCGATGAGGCGGATGCCAGCTTCGCCGAGCGCTTCAAAAACGAAGCTCGTGCCATGGGTAAGCTGAATCACCCTGGCATCGTCGCCGTGCATGATTTCGGCCAGACGAGCGGTGGCCTGCTCTACATCGTCATGGAATACGTCGAGGGCACCGACGTGGCCCGCATGATCGCCAAGGAAGGCCGCCTGCACACCGAGCATGCGATGGCGATCACCGCGCATGTTTGTGATGCGCTCGGCTACGCGCATGATCGCGGCATCATCCACCGTGACATCAAACCGGCGAACATCATGGTTGGCTATGATGGTGCGGTGAAAGTGGCCGACTTCGGGCTGGCAAAGATGACGCACAGCAACGCCTCCGGCCTGACGCAAAGCGGCATGGCCATGGGCACGCTGCATTACATGGCCCCCGAAGCCTTGATGCTCGGCAGCTCGGTGGATCATCGCGCGGACATCTATGCGGTGGGCGTCATGCTCTACCAGATGCTCACCGGCAAGATCCCGCAGGGCCTGTTTGAGCTGCCCAGCCTGCAAGTCCCCGGCCTGGACCCGCGCTATGACGGCATCATCGGCAAGGCGCTGCGGGAGGACCGCGATCTGCGCTACCCGAATGTGCTGAACATGCGCCACGATCTGGATGCGATTCTGACGCAGCCTGTGGTGAAGGTGGAGGCCGCAGCGGAGAAAGCCCCTGCCGCCTTGGAAACGCAGGCGCGTCCTAAGCGCCCCGGCGGCCAGCCGTATCGCCCGCCGCAGCCGGAAGTGATCGTGCGTACGGAGAAGAAAAGCTCGCCGCTGATGTGGGTGATGTTGATTGCGATGTCGGGCGTCGCAGGCTGGCTGTTTTTCAAGGATTCGTTGAAAAATGGCGATGCGCCGTCGTCTAACGGAATTCCCGCAACCACAACCGTTGCCACCAGCCCGGCGGTTGAAAACACGCCACCCTTGAGTGGTCATATTGCTGGTGTCACCAAAGAAGTGCCCTTCACCAACACATTGGACATGAAGTTCGTCCCTGTGCCAGGCACGAAGGTTCTCTTCTGCATTCACGAAACACGCAGGAGCGACTACGCCGCGTATGCCGCCGAGACCCCCGGAATTGATGGCTCATGGAAGGACCCAAGCGCAAACGGCTACACACCCACCGAGAACTGTGAGAATCACCCTGTGATGAGAGTGAGCTGGGAGGACGCGCAGAAGTTCTGTGCCTGGCTTTCCAAGAAGGAAGGCCGCACCTATCGGCTGCCGACGGATGAGGAATGGAGCATCGCCGTAGATCTGGGCCGTTCGGAGCAGCGGCCCAAAGGCACCACGCCAAGCATGCTTAGCCAAAAAGAGAACACCGAGTTCCCCTGGGGCGGCAACTTCCCGCCGAAGACCAAAGACCAGGCGGGAAACTACAGCGACGAGAGCCGCCACGCCAAGGCACCTGGGGCGAACCAATCCTACCTGGAAGGCCATGACGACGGCTTCCCGACCACCGCGCCGGTCATGAGCTTCAAGCCCAACAAACTGGGCCTTTACGACCTAGGCGGCAACGTGTGGGAATGGTGCGAGGATTGGTATGACAATGCACAAAAGGACCGTGTGTTGCGCGGCGGGTCTTGGTATGACGGCGAGCGCGACTACCTGCTCTCGACCCACCGCAGTCACTTCGTGCCAGACTCTCGCGACCGCATCCGCGGCTTCCGCTGTGTCCTCGAACTCTCTTCCAGCGCTGCCTCCGCTGTAACGGGTTCAACGCCAGCAATGACGTCTGCACCTTTCACCATTCCGGCAGAAGTCGCCACAGCAAAAGCCACGCAGAGTCCGCTGATGCTGCCAGCGAAGCCTGCCGGGGTTCCGGCACCATTGACACTGCCCACCGGCCCCACCACCTGGACGGACACCAAGGGCCGCAGCATCACGGCAACTTTCAAGGGCCTCGCCAGTGGCAATGTGCTACTGGACATCGCGGGTAAAGTAACGCCCGTGCCGCTGAACACACTCTCGGCAGCGAGCCAGAAGCTGGCGCGGGACTACCATGACCAGTCGAGCGCCGCCGCTGCGAATGATCCCGCTAAGGTTACCAAAGACAAACCCTTCGTGAACTCCCTCGGCATGAAGTTTGTGCCGGTGCCGGGAACGAAGGTGCTGATATGCATTCATGAGACGCGCTACCGGGACTACGCAGCCCATGCCGCAGACTCCGGCGCGGGGAACGGTGCCTGGAAAGACCAGAACCTGGAGGGC
>CAXNGR010000150.1:0-7884 GCA_964201265.1 Verrucomicrobiaceae bacterium | reverse complement strand
GGCCTTGAGGCAGTGCAGATAATCATCCACCGCCTTCTCGTTCGGCGTGTCGAAGTTTTTGCCGATGTTCACGCCCACCACGGCCTTCGTGCGGCGGCTCTTGAGTTTTTTGACGGCTGAGTGGATTCCGGGGTTGTTGTAACCCATGCGGTTGATCAAAGCCTCGTGATCAGGCAGCCGGAATAAGCGTGGCTTGGGGTTTCCGGGCTGCGGGCGTGGCGTGAGTGTGCCGACCTCGACGAAGCCGAAACCGAGCGCGCCCCAGGCATCGACAGCGCTGGCGGACTTGTCCATGCCGGCGGCGAGGCCGAGAACGTTTGGAAACATTAGGCCCATCATGTTACGCGGCTGCTGCCGCGTGCCGACCACGCTTTTGAGCATGCCTAGGCGATGCGCGATGACCATCATCTTCACCGTGAGCGTGTGGGCGCGTTCCGCATCCAGGCGGAACAGCCAAGGCTTCATCAATGGGTAGAATTTTTCGATCAAGGTCATGCGTCGGGTGGGAGCAGGGATTTCACCGCCGTGGCGACCGCCTTGCCGAGGACGGCGTGCGCCGCCGCGTCGAGGTGGATGCCGTCGCTTCCTGCGGTGACGAGGGTTTGTGTGTTCAAGTAAGCGCAGCCAAGAGCGGCGGCGAGCGCTTCGTAGTGCCGGGGCAGTTCACGGCTGTCTTTGAAAGCGTTCGGGAATTTGGCTGCAACGTCCGGCAGGTGATTTTGCTGGCCTATGGCTGGCGGACAAAGGATGAGGAGCTTCGGTGGCTTGGCATGGCGCCCAGAGTCACTTCCCAGGATCATTTGGGCCAGGATCTTGACTCCCATGGCGATTTCCCCAGGAGAAACGCCGAAGACGTTCTTCAAATCGTTCGTGCCGAGCATGAGCACCACGAGATCGAGCGGCTTGTGGCTTTCGAGAATTGCAGGGAGTACCAGCTTGCCATTACGGGCGGCGGCAAAGGGGTCGTCATGCACGGTGGTGCGGCCGTTCTGGCCTTCTTCGATCACGCGTACGTTCGGGCCGAGTTCACGGGCCAGAATGCCGGTCCAGCGCACATCATGAGGGTGGCGGGCAGGGAAGGGGGCGGTGATGCTTTCCGGGATGAAGCCCCAGGTGTTTGAGTCACCAAAGCAGAGGATGGTTTTCATGAGGCGGGCATGATGCCGTTCATCTGAATGACGGCAACTGCTCTCCTCAGTTGTTCAGAAGACTCAAAAAGCTGTGTAAAACTCCAAAAATCCAGCTTGCGCGAGTTTTCGACTGTGTTAGACATCACGCCCCCCGCCGCCAAAGCGGGGTTTTGAGTTCCCCCAGACTCACCTTCTTTACCTCCTAAGTATGCGCGTCCGTACCTCCGTTAAACCCCTCTGCGAACTTTGCCGCGTGATCCGCCGCAAAGGCGTTGTCCGTGTTGTCTGCAAAAACCCACGCCACAAACAGCGTCAGGGTTGATCCACTTTCTCTTAAACACACCTCACTGAATTATGGCCCGCCTGCTTGGAGTCGAAATCCCGAACGAAAAGAAGATCGAATACTCGTTGCCCTATATCTACGGCATCGGTCTTCCCCTCAGCCGCAAAGTTCTTGCTGCTACCAACATTGACCCGAACATCCGCGCGGGCGAGTTGACCGACGAGCAGATTTCCGCCATCACGCAGGCCATTCAGGGCATGAAAATCGCGATCGAAGGTGATCTTCGTCGTGAGATCCAGATCCACATGAAGCGCATCCTGGGCATCAACTGCTACCGCGCTCATCGTCATCGCCGTGGTCTGCCAGTTCGCGGCCAGCGCACCCACACCAACGCCCGCACTCGCAAAGGTCCGCGCAAGACCGTCGGTGCCCAGAAGGCCAAGTAATTCCAATTCACGCAACGATCCGTTCCCCTTATCATGGCTGAAGAAACGACCCCCATCGCACCTGTCGCAGCGGCTCCCGCTCCTGCAGTGCCTGCTACCCCCGCCGCCCCTGCCGCACCCGCAGACCAACGCGCCTCCACCAGTGGTGACAAGCAGGTTTCCCAGAGCGTCTGGCTCGAAATCGGTGGTGAAGCTGCCGAGCAGAAGGTCGTTAAGGCCAAGGGTTCCAAGAACGTCTCGGCTGGCATTGTTCATGTTTACGCCACGTTCAACAACACCATCGTCACCATCACAGACCGCAATGGCGGCGTGATCGGCTGGTCCACCTCCGGCAAGATGGGTTTCCGTGGCTCACGCAAAGGTACCGCCTATGCCGCCCAGGTCGTGGCGCAGGATGCCTGCCGTCAGGCCATGGGACATGGCCTTCGCGAGGCTGAAGTTCGTCTTCGTGGCCCAGGTTCGGGCCGTGAGTCCGCCGTGCGCGCCGTGCAGGCCCTCGGTGTCGAAGTCACCACCATCAAGGACGTGACCCCGGTGCCACACAACGGCTGCCGTCCGCCCAAAGCCCGCCGCGTCTAATCTCTTTCAGCCTCTTTCTACTTACTCACTATGGCTCGCTACACTGGTCCCCGCGAAAAAATCAACCGCCGCTTCGGCATTGCTATTTTCGCCCCTTCCAAGGCTCTCGAAACCCGCAACTTCCCGCCCGGACAGCACGGTGCGCGCAACACCCGCCGCAAGACCTCGGAATACGGCACCGCCCTCGCTGAAAAGCAGAAGCTGCGTTTCCAATACGGCCTCATGGAGAAGCAATTCCGCCGCTTCTTCGCCGAAGCTCAGCGCCGCAAGGGCGTGACCGGTGAAAACCTCCTTCAGATGCTCGAACTGCGCCTCGACAACGTCGTGTTCCGCATGGGCTTCGCCAACACCCGCTTCGCCTCCCGCCAGCTCGTCAGCCACCGCCACATCACCGTGAACGGCAAGGTCGTGAACATTGCCAGCTATCAGGTGAAGCCCGGCGACGTCGTCGCTGCCCGCAGCACCAGTCAGCGCAGCCAGCAGCTCATCGGTCGTTTCCTCGAAATGACCCAGGGCACCCCGGCTTCCGACTGGATGACCGTTGATCGCGACAAGATGAGCGGCGTTGTCAATCGCGTCCCCGTGCGTGAGGAGATCAACCCGATCGCCAACGAGCAGCTCGTCGTCGAACTCTACTCCCGCTAATCCTTCACGGATCAGCCTCAATCTTCAAAAGGGACGCTTTCGAGCGTCCCTTTTGCTTTCTAAGCGTTTCATCATTCTGCATTCGTCATTCCCATGTCCCCCACCCGTCTCGAACTCATCGGCACTGAAGTCGCCATTCTCTGGAGTGATGGCTCAGAGCAATACACTCCCATGGAAAAACTCCGCGCGGCCTCACCAAGCGCTGAAAACACCGGTGAACGCGATCTTCTGGGTAACAAGATCGGCGGCACCAACCAGAAGAGCTTCCCTGGCGTCACGGTGAAGGACTGGCGCATGGTCGGCGGCTACGCCATTCAGTTTGACTTCAGCGACGGTCACAACACTGGCCTTTACACCTTTGATTACCTGAAAGCGCTTGGCTGAGAGCGTTGACAGAGACTTTGGTCACGGCATTCTGACGAATGCGCCCACAGCGCACGCTATGCTCCTTGGCCAGGACAAGAAAGACGTGAGCTGTGCCAGCAGCTCTATCTAGACGGGATACTTCCACTCGCCGCGATAGGCACGACTGAGTAGTTTGCTGGCCTCCGCATCACCGATGATCTCTTCTTTCTCTGCGTCCCATTGGATACTGCGACCTGCCTTGTAACTCAGCATGCCGAGCATCGGTAGGCAGGAGGAACGGTGGGCGCTTTCGATGTCGGCGACGGGTTTGCGCTTCTTTTCGATGGCGTCGATGAAATCGGCCCACAGCAGGGCGATGTTGTGACCGTCGGGTTCTTGGAGCTGGTGGTTGCCGTGCTTTTCGCCGTCCTTGGGATTCACGGGGTAGAAGGTCCAGCCATCACGCCAGCCGATGTGGAGCACGCCTTTCTCGCCGTAGAAGTAGCAACCGATCTTGTGCTTCTCGTTGTTGTTGTCGGCGAATTTGCGGTGCTCCCAAGTCGCGGTGAACTGCTCGAACTCGAAGGTGGCCTGCTGATGATCCGGCGCGTCGGTGGTCTGCTCGGTGTCATTGAGCACGGCGGGTCCGGCGATGTTTCTGCCGCCGGTGCAGAAAACTTTCTTCGGGCCTTTCTCGCCGCTCCACAGCAGCACTTGGTCGAGCCAATGCACACCCCAGTCGCCCATGGTGCCGTTCGCGTAATCGAGGAAATGCCGCCAGCCGCCGGGATGCAACTTGGTGTTGAACGGGCGCATCGGCGCCGGGCCGCACCACAGATCCCAGTCCATGCCCTCGGGCACCTTGCTGTTCGGCTTCGGCGCTTCGGCTCCGCCCTTGCTGATGGCAAAGGCACGCACCATGCCGACCTTGCCCACAGCGCCGGACTTGAGGAAATTCATCGCCTCGACGTGATGCGGGCCGATGCGGCGGTGCAAACCGACCTGCACGACGACTCCGGCCTCGCGTGCGGCCTTCACCATCGCCTTGCTCTCGTTGATCGTGTGTCCCGTCGGCTTTTCCACCAGCACATGAGCGCCCGCCATGCACGCGGCGATGGTTTGCAGCGCATGCCAGTGATCCGGCGTGGCGATGATGACGATCTCGGGCTTCTCCTTCTCCAGCAGCTCACGGTAGTCCTTGTAGAGCTTCGGATCATCGCCCGAGAGGCCGTTCACATCGTCACCCGCATTCGAGGCTACGTCCTCATGCGCATCGCACAGCGCGCAGACCTTAATGCGACCCGAAGCCAGCGCCTCCTTCAAGATGTTCATCCCCCACCAGCCGGAACCGATCAACGCCGTGCGATACTTCTTGGCCGGATCAGCCCCGAAGATGTGAAACGACGAGGCGGCAAAGGCTGCCGTGGTGGCAGAAAGGAAATGGCGGCGGGAAGTCATGGTGGAGGACGATGAAAGCATGCGGGGCAAGAAAACGCCACCGGTTCGAGAGGCTTGCGAGTTGAGTGTATCATTCCTGCTTCTCATTCTTCACAGTTCCACCTGCTGTCCCATTACTGCCACCTCCACCCTACCTTCGGTGTGCTTCTCATCCAGCGCGGCCTTGAGGGCGCTGGAGCGCTCCGGTTCGCCGTGGACGAGGAAGACGCGTTTCTTCGGGCCTTGGACGCGGTCGAACCAACCGAGGAGTTCGTCGTGGTCGGCGTGGCCGGAGAAGGAGTCGAGGATTTCGATGTCGGCGTTCACTTTAAATTCGTCGCCGAGGATGCTCACCCTTTCATGCCCCTCTCGCAGCTTCCAGCCCAGGGTGTTTTGGGCGCAATAGCCCACGAAGAGCAGGATATTGCGCTCGTTTTCGACGTTGTTGCGCAGGTGATGCAGAATGCGGCCGGACTCGGCCATGCCGGAGGCGGAGATGATGATGGCGGCGCCCTTGATCTTGTTGAGGCTCTTGGATTCATCCACGCTGCGCACGAGCTGCAAGCCCTCGAAGCCGAAGGGGTCGTCGCGCATAAAGATGGCGTCGCGCACGGCGGGTTTGAGGTCGTCGATGTGCAGGCGGAAGATTTCCGTGGCCTTTACGGCCAGCGGGCTGTCCACAAAGGTGGGAATGGGCGGGAAGCTCTGCTCATGCCGCAGATGATCGAGCGTGAAGAGAAGCTGCTGCGTGCGCTCGACGGCGAAGGCGGGGATGATGAGCTTCCCGCGTTGCTGCAAGATGCGGCGGATGATCTGGCAGAGGTGCTCCTTGGCATTGGTGGACAGCTCATGATGCCGCCCGCCATAGGTGCTCTCCATGATGACGTAATCGATATTCTCGCATGGCTCGGAATCGAGCAGGAGGTCGTTGTCCGGGCGGCCAATGTCGCCGGAGAAGAGCAGGCGTGACTTTTTGCCGGTCTGCTTGTCGTCGATGTCGAGAATGACCTGCGCGGAGCCGAGTACGTGCCCGGCGTCGATGAAGGTCATCTTCACGCCGTCGGCGATGATCAGGGGGCGGTGGTAGCCGATGGAGACGAACTGCCGCATGCACTTCTCCGCGTCGATCATCGTGTAGCTGGCTTCGAGCAGCGGTAGATTGTCCTGTTTGCGATGGCGGTTGAGCCATTTGATGTCGCTCTCGTGAATGTGCGCCGCGTCTGGCAGCATGATGCTGCAAAGGTCGCGCGTGGCCGGTGTGGCGAAGATGTTGCCGCTGAAGCCGCGCTTGCACAGGTGTGGGAGGTTGCCGCTGTGGTCGATGTGCGCGTGGGAGAGCACCACGACGTCGATCTTGGCCGGATCAAAGGGGAAATCACGGTTGCGCTCGAAGGCCTCGTGCCGTCGTCCTTGATACAGGCCACAGTCGAGCAGAATGCGCTGACCGTTGACCTCGATGAGATGCTTCGAGCCGGTGGTGGTGCCTGCGGCACCGCAGAAGGTGAGTTTCATGGTTGGTTGGAAAGTAGCCCAGTTGCGCCGCAACTGGTGGCCGGGACACCTCGCACAGCAACCGGTTTGCTTGGCCGATTCCGAAGCCCCGAGCAGCATTTTCGAGAGCCTCCGTCCTCCGTTCAGGTAAACAGAAACAATACCGCAAGAGCTGGGGGGCAACTGCGATGGCAGACTTTGACACAATCGTTGGGCTGCCGCCCATCCTGGGGCCGCCATGCATCCGCTTGTCGTTTTAACAGGCATCGCCTGGGAGAAGGGCATGCTGTAAAAAGCATCAGCCACAAGTGCTGAAAAGGCTGACCAAGCGACAGTCGCTATGTGCTGGGAGATTCTCAGTCATATCCAAAGGCTCTCAGCGGATGGCTGATGGATGATCAAGTGGACTCCAGAGGTCGATCATCGGCTTTCTGAGAGTAGGGGAAGCGGGAGAGGCGTTTGATGTGAGGTGCGGATCATTCGCCCACTTTGAGCTTACCCCCATACCCCATGACAACCGAACATCGCATCATCCAACTGGTGGAAAAAGACTGGCACAAGATCGCCGAGCAGGCCATCCGCCGAGTGCAGCAGGACCCCGAAACGCCGAACTACAAATCGCTCACCGACGACGAGCTGCGGTCACGAGCTCGCGACCTGCTGGCCAATCTCGGTCGGTGGTTGGACCGGCAGGACGACGGCCTGCTGGACCGCCGCTACGAGGAACTGGGCCGCGTGCGTCATCAAGATGGCTTCCCGCTCCACGAGGTGGTTTACAAACTGAGCCTGCTGAAGCGCACGATCCTCGATCACGCCCGCGAGCATCATCTCGAAATGAATGCCCTGGAGCTGTATGCCGAGCAGGAGTTCCTCCAAAAACTCGACCTCTTCTTTGATCGCATCATCTACCGAGTGGTGAAAGGCTACAGCGAGCACGCGATGGCGGACCACGCTGGAGGTCGATCTTCTGCGCTCATCGCTCCCGCAGCGGTCTCCACCAGGCGTGCTGCGTAAGAGAGAGGGAGCATTTTGAAAATCACGCTTAAACGCTGGTCAGCATCTCTTTGATCACATGGCCTTCCACGTTCGTGAGGCGGCGTTGGAAGCCGTTGTGCTCGAAGGTGAGGCGTTCGTGGTCGAGGCCGAGGAGGTGGAGGATGGTGGCGTTGAAGTCGTAGAGTGGGTGAATGTCCTTCACGGCTTTCTGGCCGAGTTCGTCGCACTCGCCGGTGCTGACGCCGGGTTTGACGCCTGCACCGGTCATCCAGCAGGTGAAGCCGTCGGGGTTGTGATCGCGGCCCTTCGCGCCTTTTTGGAAGAAGGGCATGCGGCCAAATTCGGTACACCAAACGACGAGCGTGTCTTGAAGCAGGCCGCGTTGTTTGAGATCGCGAATCAATGCAGCGGCGGGTTGATCGAGGATGGAGGCATGCACGTCATACTGCGTCTTGAGGTCGCTGTGGCCGTCCCAGTTGAGCTTGCCGCCGCTGGCATACGCGCCGTTAAACAGCTGCACGAAACGCACCCC
>CAXNGR010000149.1:0-7926 GCA_964201265.1 Verrucomicrobiaceae bacterium | reverse complement strand
GTAAACGGCCTGGAAGGACGTGATGGAACCGGTCTTGGTGGAGGTGATTCGTTCCTGCATGGCGCCCATTTCTGCGGCGAGGGTGGGCTGGTAACCCACAGCGGAAGGCGTGCGTCCAAGGAGAGCGGACACTTCGGAGCCGGCCTGGGAGAAACGGAAGACGTTATCGACGAAAAAGAGCACGTCCTGGTTCTTCTCATCGCGGAAGTACTCGGCCATGGAGAGGGCGGAGAGGGCGACGCGGAGACGGGCACCTGGAGGCTCGTTCATCTGGCCATACACAAGGGCCACTTTGGAACCTGCGGCGAGAACCGGGCGGCCCTGGGCGTCCTTCTTGGGATGACCTTTTTCGTCTTTCTCGGTGGCGATAACGCCGGACTCGATCATTTCCCAGTACAGGTCGTGACCTTCACGAGTACGCTCACCCACACCGGCGAACACGGAGAAACCACCGTGGCCTTTGGCGATGTTGTTGATGAGTTCCATGATGACGACGGTCTTGCCGACGCCTGCACCACCGAAAGCACCGACTTTACCACCCTTGGTGAAGGGGCAGATGAGGTCGATCACTTTGATGCCGGTCTCAAGGATCTGCGCGGAAGGGTTCTGGTCGGTGAGGGCAGGGGCCTTGCGATGAATGCCGTAGCGCTTCTCGGTCTTCGGGGAGGGCTGGTCATCCACGGCGTCGCCGGTGACGTTGAAGATACGACCGAGGACTTCCTCGCCGACAGGAACGGTGATCGGGCCGCCGGTGTCGGCGACATCCATGCCGCGCTTGAGGCCGTCGGTGGAAATCATGGCGATGGAGCGAACCCAGCCGTCGCCAAGGTGGCTCTGCACTTCGCAGATGAGGCGGATGGGCTTGCCGCCCTGCTCATAGTTGATCTCCAGCGCATTGTAGATGGCCGGGAGATTGCCAGTGGCGGAGAAATCCACGTCCACCACGGGACCGATGACTTGAACGATTTTGCCGATGTTGCTCATAGTATTGAAAAGGGGGTCAGAGAAGGGTCAAGGGGTCAAGAGTCGCTATTCAAGAGCCATCTTGGCGGTGGTGATTTCGAGGAGTTCGTTGGTGATCGCGGCCTGGCGCAGCTTGTTGTACTCAAGGCTTAGGTCCTTGATCATCTGCTTGGCGTTGTCGGTGGCGTTCTTCATGGCGACCATCCGGCTGGAGTGCTCGGAGGCGCGGGATTCGAGCACCATCTGATACACGGTGTCGTTCACATACTGCGGCAGCACGGTCTCAAAGACGACGGAGGCGCTTGGCTCGAAGGTGTACTCGGTGGAGGCCGTGGCGGCGGGCGTTTCGATGGCGTGGCCGAAGTCACGCTTGCCACCGAGGGTAACGGGATTGACGGGCAGGAGCTGCTCGACGGTCGGGACGATGGTGACGGTGTTGATGAAGTTGTTGAAGACGACGAGCACCTTCTTGTACTCACCGGTGCGGAACTTGTCCTGCACGAAGCGGCCCACGGCGCGGACTTCGGCGAACTTGGCGGGATCTTTGATCGGGAAGTCGGCGAGGAGGTTGCGACGCAGGCGGTTGATGGCCTGGACGGCTTTCTTGCCGATGGTGACGTAATCGACGTGACCTTCGATCTGAGTGGTGATGAGTTTCTTGAACAAGTTGGTGTTCAAGGCACCGCAGAGGCCTTTGTCGCTGGCGATGAGGAGGACGAGTGTCTTGTCGCCTTTGCCTTCAGCGAAAAAGGGATGGATGCCTTCTTCCGCCTGCTCCTTGAGGTTCACGAGCACCTTGTTGAGCATCTCAGCGTAGGCGCGGCCGTTGCTGGCCTGGTCCTGAGCTTTTTTCATCTTCGCAGCCGCGACGAGCTGCATGGCCTTGGTGATCTGGGCCGTGTTTTTGACCGATTTGATTCGGCGTCGGATGTCGCGGGTGGAGGGCATGGAAGCTGGGGACTAGATTCTGGATGCTAGATGGCGGAAGCTCGAACGAGTTACTTCCAGCTCGCTTTGAAGTCGTCGAGGGCGGTTTTGAGGCCGGCTTCGACATTGTCGAGGGCCTTCTCATTGGCGAGCTGCGCCATGAGGTCCCCTTTGCGGGTGGAGAGGTATTCTTCGAGCTTGGCTTGGAATTCCTTCACGCGATCGACAGAGACGGAATCGAAGTAGCCCTTCTGCATGGCGTAGAGGCTGCTGACCATGATCGGCAGGCTCTTCGGCTGATACTGTTGCTGCTTGAAGAGTTCCACGATGCGAGCACCGCGGTCGAGCTTAGCCTTCGTGCCAGCGTCGAGGTCGGAACCGAACTGCGCGAAGGCGGCAAGTTCGCGGAACTGGGCGAGGTCGAGCTTAGTGGTGCCGGAGACCTTCTTGATGGCCTTGGTCTGTGCGGCAGAACCCACGCGGGAAACGGAAAGGCCGACGGAGATGGCGGGACGGATGCCTTGATAGAACAAGTCAGTTTCAAGGAAGATCTGACCGTCGGTGATGGAGATCACGTTCGTCGGGATGTAAGCGGACACGTCACCTGCCTGCGTCTCGATGATCGGCAGCGCGGTCATGGAACCACCGCCGTAGTTTTCACCAACGCGGCAGGAACGCTCAAGCAGACGGGAGTGGAGATAGAACACGTCACCTGGATAGGCTTCACGACCGGAAGGACGCTTCAAGATGAGGGAAACCTGACGATAGGCGACGGCCTGCTTGGAAAGGTCATCAAACACGATCAGCACGTCCTGTCCCTGGTCCATGAACCACTCGCCAACAGCGCAGCCTGTGTAAGGAGCGAGGTATTGATTCACCGCCGAGTCAGAGGCCGAGGCGCTGACGATGGTGGTGTATTCCATGGCACCAGCGTCTTCTAGAGTCTTGACGACGCGGGCGATGTTGGACTGCTTCTGGCCGATGGCGACGTAGATGCAATAGAGAGGCTTGTGACCCGCGAGCTTGCCCTGTTCGGCGGCCTTGTTCTGCTGGGCCTGGGAGATGATGGTGTCCACCGCGATGGTGGTCTTGCCGGTGGAGCGGTCACCGATGATCAACTCACGTTGACCACGGCCAATCGGGATCATGGCATCGATGCTCATGATGCCGGTCTGTACAGGAACGGAAACGGATTTACGGGCGATGATGCCAGGGGCGAGTTTTTCGACCGGATACTGCGCTTCACCTTTGATGTCGCCTTTGCCGTCGATGGCCTGACCGAGGGCGTTGACCACGCGGCCGAGGAGGCTCTTGCCAACCGGCACGGAGAGGAGGCGACCGGTCGTTTTGACTTCGTCACCCGCCTTGATGCCTTCGCCGGAGCCGAGCAGCACGCAGCCGACTTCGGTTTCTTCAAGGTTGAGGGCGAGACCGAACACACCGCCGGGGAACTCGATCATTTCGTTGAGCATGACATCGCTCAAGCCTTCAATCTTGGCGGCGCCATCACCGATTTCACGGACGATGCCCATATTGGACTTCGTGACGGCGGTCTTGAGGCCGGCGATTTGGGATTCGATCTCCTGGAGGATGTTGCTCATGGTATTGCGGGTTTGAAAAAGCTAAGGGCTGAAGGCGAAGGGCAGAGAATTTAGGAAAGGGCGGTCTTGAGGGCTTCGAGACGGGCTTTGACGCTACCGTCCCACACATCGGAACCAACTTTCACGCGGATGCCGCCGAGCAGCTCAGGATTGGTGTGGAAGACGAGGTTCAGCGTGCGTCCGTACTTCTTCGAGAGGCTGGCTTGCAGTTCGGCCTGGGTCGCGGGTGTCAAAGCGCTGGCGCTTTCGACAATGGCGCGCTGGCGGTCCACTTCGTTCGCCACGAGGCGGGAAAAACCGTCCAAGATGCCGATGAAGCCGCGTGGCTTGCTTTTGGCCACGCTACTGACCACGATGCGCACGCGCGACTCGTCGAGCTTTCCATCGGCCATGCAGGCGCGGAAAAGCTGGCGTGAGGTGCGGCGGGCTTCCTTGGTGATCTTCATGATGGCGAAGCGTGAGGAGGGAAATTAAGCGGAGACCTGGGTGGCGGTTTCCTGATTGATGCGGGTCTGGTCGTCGGTGTTTAGCACCTTGCCGGTGACGCGGCTGGTGGCGTCGGAGACCATGCGGCCAAACTCGCGCTTGAGCTGGGACATGAGCTGCTCTTTTTCGAGTTCAGCGGCCTCACGAGCCTTGGCGATGATGGTGTTGGCGCTGGCGACGGCGTCCTGCTGGCGGCGCTCCTGGAGAGCCTTGGCGGCGTCGTCGGCTTCCTTCACGAGGCGAGCTGCGTCAGCCTCCGCCTTGTCGATGATGGCCTGGGAGCTTTTCGCGGCCTCAGCGGCGTCGCGGGAGATTTTTTCGAGCTTGGCCTCGCCATCGGCGATGCGCTGACGGCGCTGTTCCAGCATCGCGAGGATCGGACCAAAGGCGTATTTCTTGAGAATGGTGAAAACGACCCAGAAAATGATGACCTGGGCGATGAACTTGCCCCACGCGAGACCGAACTTCTCGACAATGGCGTCAACCTTGCCTGCGGCGATGATGATAGGCGTGGCAGAGATCATAAGCGGAATGTGGATGGTCTAAAAAGGAAGCGGGGAAGTTGAGAAGAGAGAAAGAGCGGCGGGCCGCAGGGCGACCCGCCGCAGAGAGGTCAAATTAGAAGCCGCCGAGGTAGGCGATAATGCCCAGGCCTTCAGCGAGCGCCATGGCGATAATGCCAAGGGTCAAGATGTTACCGAAAGCGCCAGGATTCCGGCCCACGGCTTCCACAGCCTTGGAGCCGACCATGCCCACGCCGATCGCAGCGCCAGCGCCGCCGATTGCCATGGTGAGGTTGCCGGTGATGCCAGCGGCTTCAGGGGCGTGAGCGGCCGCGGCCTGGGCCATCGAGATAAGTTCAAGTGTCATAGTATTAGTCGTGTTTGTTGTGTTGTGTCACCAGCGTCCACGCGTTGCGCATGGTCCCGCTGGCAAAATCAGATCCTAGTGGTGCTCCTCCTCATGACCGTGATCGTCATGCGTGGTGGAGAGCTGGATGTAAACCGAGCAGAGCAGGGTGAAAACGATGGCCTGCAGGAGTCCGACCAGCAGTTCCATGAAGTAGAAAGGCAGCGGCAGGGCGATGCTGCCGAGGAAGCTGCCCACTGGCCCGGTGTTGGCCATCAGGTCGCTCATGGTGTGCAGCACGTTCTCACCAGCGAAGATGTTGCCGAACAGACGAATGGAGAGCGTCACGGGACGGATGATGATCGAAACGATTTCAATGAGACCGACAAAAAGGAAAACCAAACCCACGGCGATGCCCATGAGGCCTTTCAGCCCACCTTTAGGACCAAAGGTGTGAACAATGAAGCCCCAGACTCCAACTTCCTTGATGGTAAGGAAGAGCCAGACGAGGAATGCGGAAACGGAAAGGCCAATCGTGGCATTCAAGTCAGCCGTTGGGGGGCGCAGCAGCGGGTCGGATGCGGCTTTGACGGAAAGAAAACCGGTGGACTCGCCCCAACCGATGGTGCCAACGCCTGGCAGAAGACCAAACCAGTTGGAAACGAGGATGTAGATGAAAAGCGTGCCAAGAAGCGGGAAGGCCAGCTTGGCCTGCTTCGGCCCGACGATTCCTTCCACTTGGCCGTAAAGGAATTCGACGATGAACTCGAAGAAATTCTGCGCCTTGTGAGGCACGAGGGTCATGTTCTTCGTCGCTTTCCGTGCAAACCACATCACGAGGCTCAGAACCACGAGCGCGACGAGTACCGAATTGGTAAAAAAACCAAGAACGCTGTCCTTCTCGAACAACTCCGACGCGTAGCTATGCACGTTGGCCAGCACGGGTGAAAAAGAGTGTGATTGAGGTGTTAAGAACGACATGTGGGTAGAGCCTGTCGGGAAAGGAATAGCTAGCCCCAGTTGGGGATGGCGGGCAGCTTTTCTAGCAACACGAGGGATGGGGAGCAAGCCCTATTTGTGAAAAATTTCACAAAGTCCCCGACTACTTGATTTTCTGGGTTTCGAGCGCCGTTTGACTCATGCTGCTCGGTGCTCTCGAATGCTCCTGCGGAAAGAACAGATTCAGTGTTTGATTCCGCATCACACGCTAGCTCGACATACCTGTCGCCCCGTGCGAGCTTTTCCACAATGCTGCTCATTTCTCGACTCATCTTCTTAGCCCTGGTTGCGGCGTTGGCCTCCAGTGCTGTGGCTGCGACAAAATCCCGCCCCGCCTACGGCAAGCCGAACGTGTTGTTCATCATCGCAGATGATTTGCGTGACTACACCGGCTGGCTAGGCGGGCACTCGCAGTCGGTGACGCCAAACATGGATCGCTTGGCGAAAATGGGCATGCGCTTCACCAATGCGCACTGCAATTTCGCCCTCTGCAATCCCTCTCGCACCAGTTTGATGACGGGCCTGCTGCCATCTTCAAGCGGCGTGTTTGGCAATGAGCAGGACTGGCGGCGCAGCGTGCAGATCGCTGGGAAGCCGACGCTGCCTGAGCATTTCAAGCAGCAAGGATTTCTCACTGCGTCGGCCGGCAAGGTCTTCCATGCCAATCATGGCGGGCCGGAAGGCCGTCTGAACGGCTGGCATGGCGGGCGTCGTGGCTTTGAGCTGGATGCGGCCTGGGATCAGCGCTTTCCGAGCACCGGCGTGCAGATTCCCGATCTGCCGGTTCACACCGGGCAGAATTTCAATGGCCTCAACATCTGGCATTGGGACTGGGGCGGCATTCCTGTCGAGGATGACAAGACCGATGATGGTCAAGTCGTGGCCTTCGCCGCCGATTTCCTCGGCAAGAAGCAGAAGAAGCCTTTCTTCTTCGCCCTTGGCCTCTATCGACCGCATTCTCCCTGGTATGTGCCGCAGAAATACTTCGATGCGCTGCCGTTGGAATCGATCAAGCTGCCGGAGGTAAAGGCGGACGATCTCGATGACCTGCCCGCCATCGCGAAGCCCGGCAAAGACGGCTATCATGCCGAGATCGTGGCGAAAAACCTCTGGAAAGAGGCCGTGCGCGCCTACCTCGCCAATGTGGCGTTTTGCGATGCGATGCTCGGACGCGTCCTCGAAGCGGTGGAAAAAGGCCCGAACGCGAAGAACACCATCATCGTCTTCACTTCCGATCACGGCTGGTATTTCGGCGAAAAACAGATGTGGCACAAAGGCAAGCTTTGGGAGCCGACCACACGCATTCCGCTGAGCGTTTACGCTCCGGGCGTGACCCAGCCGGAAAGCGTGTCTGCGCAGCCGGTCGCGCTGATTGATTTGTATCCCACGCTCTGTGATCTCGTGAAAGTGTCGAAGCCAGAGCACCTAGACGGCACCAGTTTGAAGGCTCTGCTGGCCGATCCTGCGGCCAAACGTGACAAACCTGCCATCACCTGCATGGGCGGGGGCAAAAATGCCGGTTATACCGCGCGTGACGAGCGCTGGCGTTACATCCGCTACTCGGATGGCAGCGAGGAACTCTACGATCATCAAAACGATCCCAACGAATGGGCCAATCTTGCCGCCAAACCAGAACACGCGGCTGAAAAGACCCGTCTGGCCGCCTTTTTCCCGCAGGAATTCAAAAGCGCCGTGCGTCCGGCCTCCGAAGTCGTGGCGGCCGCAAGCCCCGCTGGTTCCACCGACTTGGTGTTGAAGATTGGCGATGAGATCAGTGCCGCCGAAGCTCCGAAGTTGCAGGGTAGGGGAGTTTTCATCAATGCCGCCTTCGAATTCGATCCCGCCATCGACCAGGACAGCACGCTCCTCGCTCATGGCGACGCGCAATCCGGCTACGCGCTGCATTTCGTCGCCTCCAAACCCACTCTCACCGTCTTTGCCAATGGCGAGGCGACCACGATTTCAGGTGCACCTTGCGAAAAGGGCCGCATCAACATCCGCGCGATGATTGACCACGCTGGGGCCATTTCCATCGCCGTTCCGGGTCACAGCGAATTGATCGGTGTGGCTCCGTTTGACCAAGGATTTCCACAAGAACCCA
>CAXNGR010000148.1:0-7926 GCA_964201265.1 Verrucomicrobiaceae bacterium | reverse complement strand
CTCAGTCTGGAGGGCTGTTCAATGCTCACCGACTTCACATTTCTCACCCGCCAGTCTCTGTTGCTAGGTCTTGACCTCAGTTGGTGTACTCAACTGACGAGCTTGGAGCCGCTGCGCGCCTTGCCCTTGCAGTCGCTTGAACTCCGGGGCTGCACAGGGGTAACAAAGGCGGCGGTGGCGGCGCGGAAGAATGCTTTGCCGGGGTGCGCGATCTCTGGCCGCTGATCCACGGACGTTAGGGACGTGGCCCTCGTCGGTGTCTGAGGACGGTCCCCCCCGCCGATGGGGTGGGGCCTCTGGCGTTCAGCCATCATGAACTGAGGGCTGGAAAGCCCCAGGCCGCTGACATGCCGCAGGTCGATCTTATTGCCGCACCTCCCACGCAGGCGGCAGATCTTTCGACTCCGGCCCATACGTCTGCGAGACGACGAATCCGCTCGCCTGCGAAGTATAAAAGATGCGCCCATTGCTCACCACGGCTCCCAAGCACTCGCGTGAATCAATCGCGGGGCCGGTGGAGACGAGTTTGCCTTCCTGGCTGAGGTCGATCATGTCCATGTTCGCGCCGATCACATACGGCTCGCTCATCGTGAAACGACAGCAGGCGTAGTTGGTGAGGATGCTGAAGGTCACCTTGCCGGTCTCGCGGTCGAAGATGTTGCCTTTGCCACGCAGGGCGTTCGAGAACATGAAACGTTCGCCGACGCTGACGACATTGAGCGCGGAGGTCACGGCGTCGGACTTCCAGACGAGCTTGCCGGTGTTCGCATCGAGGCACCAAACGAAACGATCGTCCGTGCCCTGCTGCGCACGGTTAAAACCGCCGATGTAGAGCTTGCCATCGCGCGCGCTGAGCGTGCATTTGGCGGTGACGTAGTAGTCGTTGGTCTGCCAGAGGATGTTCCCGGTCTTGGGGTCGATGCAGCAGGTGAGGCCGTTGTTTTTCACAGGAAGGCCGCGCCGGGCGCGCTGATCGGCGTCGTAGCCGAAAAAGACGCTGTAGTAGAGCTTGCCGTCGAGAATGCAGATGCCGCAGTCGTTGCCACCGCGTCCCTGGTCATAAAAATCCTTCTCCCACACGACCTTGCCTGTTTCCAAATCCCAGGCCCAGACGCGCGGGTGATGGTTCTTGGGGTAATACGGATTGTCGTTCGAGTAGATGAAGCTCATCACCTCGCTGCCGTCCGCAGGTTTCACCGGCTCGCCGCCGAAGGTGTAGGGCTTCTCGCTGCCCTGCGGGGCATAATCGCCGCTGCCGCTCGCATAGATGGCGATCTTGCCCGCGACCACCGGCGGGAACTGGCGGCTCCAACTCGGGCTGCCGGTGAAGGGCGCTTCCCACAGCATGTTGCCCGTGGCGGCATCGAGACAGCGCACAAACGACTTCTTCATGCCTGCCTGCGGAATGAGCAGCTTCCCGTCGATGTAGAGCGGCGAGGTGAAACTCAAATACACATCCGGCCACCAGCGCCGCCACAGCAGGCGGCCGGTGTCCTGTTCCACCGCGATGATCTGCCCCTCCGCCGTGTGCGTGTAGAGTCTTCCGCCGCCGCAAACCGGAAGATGCTTCACCGTGCCTTCAAGACGACGCGCCCAGCGCATGCGCAGCGGCGGCTTCAAATCTTGGTTGTTCGAGTTCTGCCCCGCGAAGTTGCCGTAGTTCGTGTACCAGTCGTATTTGGCGTCAGCGAGCTTGCCGTTGAGCGGGGAGCGGATGGTTGTATTGGAATCCAAACGCGGAGGAGTCGCTTTGTTTGCCGCTCCATACACATAGAGACGCCCGTTCTCGCTTGGAACAAACACTCGACCATCAGCTACAGCCACGGGGGCGGTAACAGACGAGCCTTTGCCTGCATACAAATCTGAGGACCAGAGTTCTTCGACTGCACCACCTTTTTTAGGAATGAGCTTGCCCGGACCGATGCTCTGAATGTGTAGGGTGCCTGACAAATCCCCAAAGATGGCATAATCACGGATTAGCACAGGGGGGGCAATTGCACCTGCTTCACAGAGCGTTTCCTGTCCTTTTGTTTTCAAATTATGCCGGATCAATCCACGCCCGCTTTCCGGCTTCACGCGAAACACATCACTCCCACGAATCGCCACGGGTGAAAAGCTCAGTAGGCCGTCCATGCGGATGTTCGTGTCGGTGCCTGCGACGAAGTCGCCGGTTTTCAGCGTGTCGCCTTCAAGGCGCATGATGTCCACACGACCGGCGTTGTCGCGGCGGTGCCATTGCACATAGACATTGCCGTCGTCATCGGCGCTCTGGCCGAAGGTGGCCGGATACTCTTTGCCAGACCACTCCGGGATCTCGCCCGTGGCCTTCAGTTTCGGCGCAGCGCCCGTGTCTTCGAGGAAGAGCGTTCTGCCGCCTGCGGGAATGACAACGACGTTGCCCTTGATGAGGCAGATGTCGCGCGAGCACACGAAATGGTCCTTCCAGTTCACACGGCCATCACTCGACGTCGGCTTCGTGCCGGGTTTGAGCGTGGCAAGCATGCGCTTCTCGCAAAACGCGGCCCAGGACTCGCCGCTCCAGCGGTTGCCATCAAAGCCAACGACTTCCTTCACGAAATCCCACTTCCACTGCTGCTCGCCCTCAAACGTGAGCGCCAGCACCTGCGCGCCGAGTGTGGCGACATACACGCGGTCCTTCGCCACGATCGGCGTGCTGAAGATCGGCTCGCCGCAGTCGATCTCCTTCACCACCGCGCCTGTTTCGCGATCCAGCACATAATAAAGCCCCGCCGTGGTACCGAAGTGCAGGTGTTTTCCCGCGATGGCCGGTGAGGAGACGTTGTTCACGTTTTGTTTGCCGCCCTTGCTCTGAAAGCGCCAGACCTCCTTCAGTGTCGCCGCGTCAAAACAAGCCGCGCAGCCCGAGCCATCGACGACATACACCTTTCCACCTGCGACCACGGGGGAGGTGTAGATGCCATCCGTCATCGCCACCGCGCCTTGCAGGCCGAGTTTTTCGACATCCAGGTCGATCTGGGCCGCGTTGCCGCTGTGCGCCGCGTTGAACATGAACTGCGGCCAGTCTTCGGCGAGAGCGGCGGTGGCGAAAAAGAGGAGGGCGAGGCGAAACATGCCTGCTAATACGAGCGCCACGCGTGTTCCTCGCAGCGACGGCCACATGCGCAGATCAGGCGGCCACCAAAAGACTCGGATCGACCGCTTCAAGAGGCTCACCGAAGAAGAGAGCGCCAAAATCATCGCCATACGGCAGTTTTTCAGTCGGTGGCCAGAAGACGCGGTCACGAATGGCGGTGATGACGCCCTCGGCGCAGGCACGAGCGCTGTCGAGCAGCGGACCGTCGAGGCCGGACCATTCATCAAGGCCGATCTCAGGTTTCGTCTTGCTCAGTGTGACGTGTGCGGTGGTGATTTTCTCGCCGGGGAAGCGGCGCTCCATCGCCAAGCGATAGAGCGGCAGTTGCAGATCGACCCAGCGCGCTGCGGTGCCGTCGCTGCTCGTCACCAGCGACCACGCGGGATGGCTCTCCGGCTCCTCGCCTCGCTTCAGCGGCGTGAGGTGGTAGTTCTCGACCGTCTTGCGCATCTTTTTCTGCACGTCGAAGGCGGAGCGCGTTTTGAAGTCGATCAAGCGCACGCCGAGCTGCGCGTGACGCTCCACGCGGTCCACGGTGCCGCTGATGGTCATGCCAGCGAGCTTCCACGGAGCATCTTCGGGGCTGATGCGTGTTTCGGCGGCGGCGATGTGCCAGCCTTGCAGCCGTTGCTCCGCTTCCTTCTCCGCCCACCAGCCGAGGCGCTGCCGCGCGGACTCGCGCTGGATCGTCACGGGCACGGTGAGACGTGCGCCGTAGATGCCGTGCAGGCGGCGGTCGAGGATGGCATGAAAAGCGGCGCGGATTTTTTCCGGGTCGGTTAAAACGACCGCATCGGGGTCTTGCGCGAAGGTTTCCAGCACACCGTGCAGCAGGCTGCCGAATTCCATCGCGTCCATCTCCGTGCGCGTGGCGTCGATCTCGCTCATGCGCAGGCCGTGGCGCAGGTAAAAGCGGAACGGGCACTGCAGGTAGTCGCGGAACTGCGTGACACGCAGCTTGTGGAAAACGCTGTTGTCATCCGGCAGCGGTCGCGGGTGCAGACGCCAGGAGAGCTGCCACGGCATGGGATCGGCACGGCGCGGCGGCTTGTTGAAGAAATGCAGCGTGCGTGCGGGCAGGTCGGCGTCGGCGCATTGAAACAGCAGGCGCGACGGGCGCAGCGGCTCCTCCGCTGTGCCGGTGCGGCCGAAGATGAAATCGACGCGCCCGCCGTTATGACGACGCGACTCGATGAGTGTGGTCATGAGGCAGGCGTCGCGGGCGAAGCGTGTGTCGTTGTTCCGCAGGCCGAGAGCTCGCCTTGCGGAGTCGGGCAGGAAGGTGTGGCCGATGATGGCCTCGGGCGCCTTGCCGTCGTTCATGCCGGTGATGATGAGATGCGGCGCGTCTTCCCAGAGCAACTCCAGCCAGCCTTGCAGGTCGATGTCGCGCGCCTGGCGCTCGGGATAAAAGATTTGATCGCCCAGCGCTAGCAGCAGCAGTTCCAGGCGATGCGCGGGATCGAGTCCGCCGGGAAACAGATGCGCCGCAGGTCCGTCGAGCGCGTCGAGCACCTCGCTGACCTGATCCGCGATGGCGGCGAAGACCGCGTCCTGCGGATTGTCGCTGCGGAAGCGACGCGCGGCAAAGACATCGCCGAGGAATTCGGTGAGCGCGGTGCCGAAGTCTGGTGCGGCGAGAGATTTGAGCACGCTCTCGATCCATACGAGGCCCGCAGGCACGGCGCTCGTTTTTTTCGGATGGCTGAAGACACGCGGGGCCAGTTCGAGCGCGTCATCGAGCGTGTCTGGCAGCGATGTGACCGCGAGGGTGTCGAGATCATTCAGCAGATTTCTCAAAGAGGGCTTCTCGCCTGTTTGTGCCTCGACTCGGCGGCGGATCGTCTCCGCCACATCGGGACAGCGGATGAACTCTGCCACGGCACGAAACGAACGCGTGGCCGCGAGTTGTGAAACGATGCGCAGTAGGTGAAACACGCCATGCGTGCCCATGCGGCGGCCTGCAGGGTCAAACGCGCCGATCTCACGCGCCGCGAGCGCCTTTTCCAGTGGCGCGGTGATTTCCACATCCGCCACGCCGATGGCCGCGACGGCGCCGGGTTCGTCATAAGACGCGAGC
Source organism: Verrucomicrobiaceae bacterium (assembly GCA_964201265.1). GTDB lineage: Bacteria > Verrucomicrobiota > Verrucomicrobiia > Verrucomicrobiales > Verrucomicrobiaceae > Prosthecobacter. The sequence goes on along the minus strand of CAXNGR010000148.1, from coordinate 2,731 downwards.
AACTCGACTGCGGCCTCCGCCTGCTCGGAAGGCGTTCCCCCTTGATGAATCGTCGTCTCCGGCGCCGGGATGTCGATGGGGCGCGTGAGCCATGTCTCGGCCACCGGACGGCCCCAGAGATCGAAAGCATCGCGATGCGTTGCCTCCGGCGCGTAAACGAGCACTTCGACGGGCAAAAGTCGGGACCAGTGTTGCAGCGCTTCCACGGCCAGCGATGAAGGATCGAGCACACCGGCCATCACCACGCGTGTGATGCCCCCTGGGGGCTTGCCAAACGCAGCGGCTCGACGGCGCGTCGCCTGCCAGTCGGAGAAGCCACGTTCTTCTGTCGCGATCACGCAATGGCGCTCGATGCTGGCCAGATCACGCCAGCGCTCCGGCTCCATCTCAGAATGTTCCAGCAAGCGAGCAACATCAGCGAGGCTCAGACCTTTTTCATTCAACGTCTCGCGTACTTCGAGCAGATCGCCCGCCGATTTCAGCGCCCAGGTGAAGCCGCGCTCGACGGGATCGACGGGGAACACGTTGCGATGCGCGTTCAAGTCGATGCGCAGCAGCTCCGCCGCCCAGATGAGCCGTGTTTCCAGCGAACCCGCCGGCTTCAGCTCCGGCGCATGCTCAGGCGAGGTGAGGAAATCCGGCGTCACCACTCGTGGTGGCAGCACAGCGGCGTTTTTTTCCGCCGCATGCACCGCCAGCGCCTCGCGCAACCTGCGGCTGGCGTTGCGTGTCGGCACGATGATCAGCCACTCGCTCAAATCGAGCGCTCCCTGGCCGCTCCAACTCGTCGCGACATGTTCCACCACCGCCTGCACCAACGGACGATCCCAGCCGAGGAAACGTCGCGTGGCAGACGAAAGCGAAGCCGCGAAAAGATCGGCGGCGCTCTCGTCAGCGGAGGTGGGACGCGTTTGGCGTGGCATGCGCGAGAAGTGCGGCGGGAGACGCTTAGCGTCAACGCGGCACCTCTGAAATTGACGCGAGTTCTCCTCTTCCCGCGCAATGTAGGCTGCGAATCCGCGTTTCCTGCGGTCCCATGCAAACCCGCCGCCATTTCCTTCAAACCGCTGCGTTCGGTGCCATCGCCGCGCCGAACATCCTTCGCGCTCAAAACACAAAGCAGAAAATCCGCGTCGCCTGCGTCGGTATCGGCAACATGGGCACGGGCGCGGTCCAAGGCTCGCTCAAAGAAGAGATCGTGGCGTTTTGCGATGTCGATTGGCGTGAGACTGACAAGCGCAGCGCGGGAGCCGTCGCCAAGCAGCATCCGAACGTGCCAAAGTTCACCGACTTCCGCGACATGCTCGACAAGAAGGGCTCTGAGATCGACGCCGTGCTCATCTCCACGCCGGATCACACGCACTTCGCCGCCGCCATGGCCGCGATGCAGGCGAAGAAGCACGTCTTTGTGCAGAAGCCGCTCGCTCACAACATCTGGCAGGTGCGCACGCTGCACAAAGCCGCGCAGAAATACGGCGTGCAGACCGTCATGGGCAATCAAGGCCACTGCTGGGAAGGCATCCGCCTCGTGCGCGAGTGGTTCGAGGCTGGCGTGCTCGGCGAGGTCAAGGAAGTGCATTGCTGGACCGACCGCCCTTTTGGACACGCCGGATTCCTCGATCCGCAACCTGCGGTCGCACCCTCATCCGAACCGGTGCCCGAAGGGGTGAACTGGGATCTCTGGCAGGGCCCGGTGGCCACGCGTGACTACTCTTCGCAGTATCTACCGCAGCGCTGGCGCGGCTGGTGGGACTACGGTTGCGGCGGACTCGGCGACATCGGCTGTCATTGCCTCGACGCACCCTTTTGGGCCCTGCAGCTCGGCATGCCGGAGAAGGTGGAAGTCGTCAAACAAGAGCCTGGCACGCTGAAAACCTACACCGCGCCGCGTTCGCACATCATCTTCCATTTTGCCGCACGTGGAGCTTTGCCACCGGTGCAGATTCACTGGTATGAAGGCGGTTGGCAGCCCGAAAAGCTGCCCGGGATGGACAAGCCGCTGCCGACCAACGGCATGATCATGAAGGGCAGCAAAGAAACGCTCTACTCCGACGGCATGCGCGTGCAAAGCCCGCAACTCTGGCCCCGCGAGCGCATGACGCCGCTCATCGACATCTTGCGCCGCAAACCGCTGCCACGCTCCAAAACCGCCGACCCCATCGGCGAACTCTTTGAGGCCATCCGCGGCGAAATCCCGCACGCCGGCTCCCACTTCGATTACGCCTGCCCTTTGACCGAACTCGTCAACGTCGGCGTCCTCGCCATCCGCAGCGGCAAAACCATCGAATGGGACGCCGCGAACATGAAAGTCAAAAACGCCCCCGAATTCGACACCTGGATCAAAGAACCCGTCCGCGAAGGCTGGAGCTACGGCGAAGACCTTTGGAAGGCATAAATCCTGATTTCCCACGGATTCAGGGAGGCCAGCAGATTTTTCCAAACCCAATCTGTTGGCCTCCCTGAATCTGCTGGAGTTAAATCCGTGCCTCAAAGCCCCCTCCAGCCATGCTACGCTGCCTCTTCAACGTTTCCTCATTCCTCAATGCTTCGCTTCGCTCACCCCTTCGGGGCAGCATGCGCTTCGCGATGCTGGCTGTCTCGCTCTGCTCGGCTCTGGCTTCGTCATTACCGGCGAAGCCGGTGAACGTTCTTTTCATCGCCATCGACGATCTCGCGAACGACTGCACGCACACGCCGCACATCGACCGACTCGCAGCCAGCGGCGTGCGCT
>CAXNGR010000147.1:0-7948 GCA_964201265.1 Verrucomicrobiaceae bacterium | reverse complement strand
AAGGCATCAACAACAAGATCGGTCGGCTCACTCGCATGGCCTATGGCTATCGCGACATCGACTTCCTCCACCTGCGCATTTACGCGCTCCATGAGTCAAAAGGCATACTCACTGGCACCTGATCTCCGCACCAACTTCCCGGATGAACCACGAAATCCCGCATCTCATAGAGCTTCGGGTCGCGCAGCGGCTCTTTTCGCGAGGCTTTGGCACGTTTGATCATCTGGGTGAACAGGGCGTCACCAGACTCACCCTCGTCCATGCCGCCAAATTCCGCCTCCAGCTTCTCGGGGTCTTCACCGGATTCGAGGCGGCGTACCATTTCACGCAGTTCCGGCGGCGTTTTGTCGCCCATCATGTCCGTCATCTTGCGCATGAAGTGGCCGAGTTGACGAGGATCGGGGTTTTCCTCGTCCATGCCGCCCATCTCACGCTCCATGTCCGCCATGAAGCTCTCCATTTTGGACTCGTCGATGCCTGCGAAGGGATCATCTGCCGTTTCCTCCTTCGCCTTGCCGATGACGGCGAAGCGCGACACACGCTTCTCCATTTTCAAGCCTTCGCCATCCGGGCAGGACGGCACCTTCTCGCGATAGGCCAGCGAACGGGCCAGGAAGGAATACAGCTTGTTGTTGTCGGGGCAGTAGAACTCGTAGATCGGCATGGTGGGATAGAAAACAACCACCGGACTATAGACAGCCTTCATGGACGCTCAAGAAAAGCCATCTGTGAGTTCCAAGTTTCAAGACGACTCCAGTCGAAACTTGAAACATGAAACTCTCCCCGCCCGTGTGAGACGCTCCATTTCATGAAGCGCCTCCTCCTCAGCCTCCTGCTTGCCGTTCCTGCCTTCGCTCAGCTCCCGCTGGAGTTGAAACCGGGCACCCGCATCGCTCTCATCGGTAATTCGCTCTTCGATCGCATGCGCGACGACGGCCAGTTCGAGGCCCTCGTGCATCAGCGCTTCGCCCAAGAGAAGCTCGTCTTCCGCAACCTGAGCTGGTCCGCCGATGAAGTGGCCCTCCGCCCTCGCCCCGATGGCTTTGGCGACCTCAATCAGCACCTCACCGAGCACAAGGCGGACGTCATCCTCGCCGCCTTCGGCTTCAACGAGAGCTTCAAAGGCGAAAAGGGCCTCGCCGAGTTCGAAACGCTTCTGAAAGCCTTCCTCATCGAGCTGAAGGCCCACCGCTACAACGGCACCTCCGAGCCGAAAATCGTCCTCGTGAGCCCCACCGCCGCCGAGAAGCCGCACGAGCATCTCAACGCGCAGATCGAAATGTACTCGAATGCCATGGCGAAGGTCGCCATGGCCGAGGGCGTGGCCTTCGCGGATGTACGTAGCACGGGTTTTCAACCCGTGAATGAACGAGTTGAAAACTCGTTCTACACCACCAACGGCGTGCATCTCAACACCGCCGGCTACGCCGCCTTCGCCGAGCGTCTCTACAACCAGCTCACGCAAGAAACGCCGCCGAAGCTCAACGAAGCCGTCCGCGCCGCCGTCGTCGAAAAGGAGGACAAGTTCTTCCAGCACTACCGCCCGCTGAACTACTACTACATCAAAGGCGGCCGCATGGAGCCCTACGGCGTCGTGAACTTCCCCGGCGAGCTCAAAAAGCTCCTCCAAATGACCGAAGCCCGAGACGAGGCCATCTGGGCCACCGCCGTCAATCCAGTCAATCAGGTCAATCCGGTCCCCCCAGACGACACAAAGACCGATCATCTCCCCGTCATCACCGGAGACCGCCCCATCAACGAATGGGTCTCTCCCGCCGAGGAACTGAAGGCCTTCAAGATCGACCCGCGCTTCGAAGTCAGCCTCTTCGCCTCCGAAGAAGACTTTCCGGAGCTCTTCGTGAAGCCCATCGCCATTCGTTTCGATGCCAAAGGCCGCCTGTGGGTCAGCACGAGCACCACTTACCCGCAAATCATGCCCGGCGAGGCCCCACAGGATCGCATCCTCATCCTCGAAGACACCAACGGCGACCACCGTGCCGACAAATGCAGCGTGTGGGCCGACAAGCTCGCCATTCCGCTCAGCTTTGAGTTCGGCAATGGCGGCGTCTTCGTCTCCGACCAGCCGCATCTCACCTTCCTCAAAGACACCGATGGCGACGGCAAGGCCGACCACCGCGAAAAACTCCTCACCGGCTTCGGCACCGAGGACAGCCACCACGCGCTGCACGACTTCGTCTGGAGCCCCGAGGGCGATCTCATCTTCCGCGAGAGCATCTTCCATCACAGCCAGGTCGAGACGCCCTACGGCCCCGTCCGCGCCCGCGAGAGCAGCTTCTTCCGCTACACGCCCGCCACCGGCCGCCTGCTCGCCTTTGGCAGCTACATGAGCACGAACCCCTGGGGCATCACCTTCGACGACTGGGGCTTCCACGTCGGCAGCCATCCCGTCTTCGCCAGCGCCGTGCATGCGCTCAACGCGCCCTATCCCGACATCCACGTCCCCGCCGGCAACTACTTCCCCGCCTACAGCGGCACCTGCGGCCAGGAATTCCTCACCAGCAGCCACTGGCCCAAGGAGATGCGCGACCAAAAACACTTCATGCGCGTGCGCTACAAGCCCACCAACGAAGTCGAGTTGCACGAGTGGGTGGAGCACGACACGCACTTCGAGGAAAAGAAAGTCGGCATCGTCTTCCAGAGCACCAACCTGAGCTTCATCCCCGTGGACATCCAGCAAGGCCCCGACGGCGCGATGTACATCGCCGACTGGTACAACCCCGTCAAAGGCCACGCCCAATACTCCCTCCGCGACACCCGCCGCGACAAAAAGAGCGGCCGCATCTGGCGCATCACCGCCAAAGCGCAGCCGCTGGAGGAAGCGCCAAAAATCGCCGGATCGAGCATCCCTGAGCTGCTCGACCTGCTGAAGAGTGAGAACTACCGCACGCGGTATCGCGCGAAGGTGGAGTTTAGGGAGAGAAGTGTTGACGACATCTTCCCGGAGCTCGACAAGCGAATGGCACAGTCCACGGCATCTGATGAACCGAAGGATGATGCCAAAATGAAGCTTCTGTTGGAGCAACTTTGTATTGCCGATTGGATCACATCCAAACATTGGCCAAAAGAGAGGTATTTGATACCGCCTGTCTTGGTTCCTCAGCGATCTGCTGAAGAGGAGAAGTTTGATTCTTTTGTGATGGGCTATCTGGTCCGAATTTTAAGGCTTAGCGAATTTGAAAACCCTTTGGCAAGAGCAGCGGCAGTCCGGCTTCTTCGGAAAGAATGGTCTAAAGAGACTGAGTTTTTTCATCGAGCCATCCTTGAGTCCAAAGCTCACAGATCCGTCCTCTATACTTCCCCAAGCAAAATCTTGTTAACAAGGTCGGTCAACGACCCCAGCGGCCTCGTCCGCCTCGAAGCCGCCATCGCGGCGAGTTACATCGGCACGCCGGAGGCCTTGGAGGCCGTGCTCGATCTGCTGAAGCACCCGATGGACCCTTACCTCACCTACGCGCTGCGCACCTCGCTCGACAGCCACACGCTGCAGCCGCTTTGGAAGGGCAACGCCGCCTTCATGCAGAAGCATCCCGAACTCGAAAAATTCCTCAAAGACAGCGAGCCCACCAAACCCGCGCTCATGGCGAAAAAGAAGAAGCCCGAGCCGCCGAACCCCTTCGACCACCAGCCCGGCCTGCAAACCATCACCATCAAGACCATCCCCGAGCGCCTGCTCTACGACCTGCGCGAGTTCAAAGTGGCCCCCGGAGCCCCCGTGAAGCTCGTTTTCGAAAATCCCGACGTCACCCCGCACAATCTCCTCATCGTCCAGCCCGGCGCGGCGGACGAAGTCGGCATGGCCGGCAACGAAATGGCCAAAACGCCCGACGGCTTCGCCAAAGGCTTCATCCCCGACTCCCCGAAGATCCTGCACAAAACCAAGATGCTCAATCAAGGCGACCGCGAAGTCCTCCGCTTCACCTCGCCCACCGCCAAAGGCAAATACCCCTACATCTGCACCTTCCCCGGCCACTGGCTCGTCATGAAAGGCGAGATGGTGGTGGAGTGACGAAAGTAGTGCTGGGCTTTATCCCGCACAGACTCTCTTCTTGCCAACACGCACCCGTTTTACCCTGCCACACCATCACGAGCTGAAGCTCATGACTACTTTGCCACTTCAGACTTGCATCCAGCCGCAGAATCCGTGATGCCCTTGGCATGAAGCCGACCCTTCGCCTCCTTTCTCTCGCCGCCGCGCTTGTCTTTACTCAGTGCGGAAAAGAAGACCCCAAGCCTGCTGCCGACGCGCCGAAGCCGGTGGCCGTTGAAAAGCCCGCCGCGCCCACACCTGCCAAGCCTGAGCCGAAGGCGGTTTATTGGACGCAGGAGATGATGCACACGGAGATCAAGTATCACAATCCGGGCTACACGGGCGACGGCCAGTTCAACATCGAGGGCGGCAAGATCGTCGCGCTGAGCTTGCGGGGCGCGAAGATCGAGAACGTGAAGTTTTTGCAGCACATCGAGCCGCTGGCGCTCGACCTGAGCGAGACGCCCATCACAGATCTGCGCCCGATGCAGGGCAAGAAGCTCGTGGAGTTGTATCTGGAGGACACGAAGGTGCAGGATCTCTCGCCGATCCGTGGCATGCCGCTGGAGAAGCTTTACCTGAGCCGCACGCCGGTGCGGGATCTCAGCGCGCTTGAAAACATGCCGTTGGTGGAACTGAACGCGGTCGAATCCCAGGTGGGTGACATCTCTGGCATCGCCCACTGTCCGATTAAGATGCTCTGGCTCACCGGTTGCCCAGTGGAGAACATCAGTGCGCTCAAAACCGTGCCACTGGTCAGCGTGACTCTGCACCGCACGAAGGTGAAGGATCTCTCCCCGCTGACCGGCACGGCCTTGCAGCGCTTGCACATCGCCGAGACACCGGTGACGGATCTGTCACCGCTCAAAGGCATGCAGCTCACGCGGCTCGTCTTCACTCCGGCGAACATCACGGCGGGCATTGAGGTAGCGAAATCACTGCCCTTGCAGGAGATTGGCACGCGTTTCGACGACGGGGCCAAGGATTTGCAGCCACCGGCCAGTTTTTGGCCTGCTTACGACGCGGCGGTCCAAGCAAAGCCCAAACCGTGAGAATTCCCAAATTTGTCTTGTCGGCATGTCCCCGCCCCTGCCACAATCACGGCGAATTTCATGAAAGAGTTTGCCTACATCCATGACGAGCGGCAGAACCCCTCGCCCCTGCGCGCGGTACCAGCGCTGGCGAGTTTCAGCGACGACCAGCTCGACGACGTTTTAAATTCCAGCAGCCTGCTCCAGTGCGAACCGGGCGACTGCATCATCAAAGAGGGCAGCATTGACTCCCGCATCTACGTCCTGCTCAGCGGTGAGTTGGAGGTGCGTGTCGGCGGTAAAAAAGTCGCCGCCATCACCCGCATTGGCGAGGTTTTTGGCGAGCTGGCGCTGGTGAACCAGGACAAGCGCCTCGCCTCGGTCATCGCCTCCACGAAGGCCGTGTGCCTCGCGGTTGACCAGAAATTCCTCCAGGACATTCACCCGCGCGAAGAAGACCCGGATTTCCACGCCTCGCTGTATGAATTCGTGGCACGCCTGATGATGCGCAAGCTGGAGGCCACTTCCAAACGCCTCGCCGAGGTGGAAAAAGAGCTGCGCCTGCTGCGTGAAGCCCAGCCAGAGATCCTAGTGGCTCCAGCCGTCGTCGCCCCCAAGCTCAAACGGCCTGTCAAACGCGCCACCAAGGCGCGGAAGCCCAAACCGGCGGCGAGACGACGTTAATCGAGCGTATTGGAATTCTGCGTACTGTAGTCCCGCCTTCAGGCGGTTCTGGTCGTGTGGTGATTGCGCCTCCTTCTCCAGAACCGCCTGAAGGCGGAACTACAGTGCTCAAGCACCAGCACCGATCGTGATCCGCTTCTCCGGAATCGGCGATTCGATGATGCCGAGTTCCGTTTCCTGCTTCAGACGAAGCTGACCGCAGGCGGCGGCGATGTCATGGCCTTTTTCACGGCGCAGCGTGGCGGTGACGCCCGCGTTGGTGAGCACGGATAGAAATGCATCCTGGCTGGCCTCGCTGGGTCGCTCCCACTCCAGGCCATCGACGGTGTTGTAGGGGATGAGATTGACCTTGGCGTTCGCGGCACGGGCGCGTTTGGCCAGTGCGTGAGCCTGCTGGAGGGAGTCGTTCACATCCGCGATGAGGATGAACTCGAAGGTGAGGAACTGCTTCCGCTTTTGATTCCAGTAATCGAGCGCCTCGAACAGCTCGGCGAGGTTGTGCTTGCGGTTCACCGGCATGATTTTCTCGCGCACCTCGTCCGTCGCGCCATGCAGCGAGATGGCGAGGCGGATTTGCAACGGGAAATCGGCGAGTTTTTTGATCTGCGGCGCCAAACCACTCGTGCTGACGGTCATGTGCCGCGCCCCGATGCCGATGCCCCACTCGGCGTTGAGGATTTCGATGGCCTTGGTGACGTTGGAGAAATTCGACAGCGGTTCGCCCATGCCCATGAAGACGAGATTGTCCACGCGCTCGCCCGCATGCGCCTCGACCTGCACGATCTGCTCCACGATCTCCGCCGCAGTCAGGTTGCGTGTGAAGCCAGCTAGACCGCTGGCGCAGAATTTGCAGTCGTAAGCACAGCCGACCTGACTCGACACACACAGCGTGCGACGGTCCGAATTGCCGCCATAGAGCGCTGGATTGGCCGGAATGAGCACCGTTTCGACAAAACGACCGTCCTGGAGCTTGAGCAAAAATTTGCGCGTCGTGTCCGCTGATCCAGTAACCTTCGCGATGCTCATTGAGCGTGTCATCAGCCGCGTGGCCAGCGCCTCACGCGTCGCCTTGGGCAGATTGGTCATCTCATCGAAACTGGCGACTCGTTTGGCAAACACCCACTCCACGAGCTGTTTCGCACGAAAGGCTGGCTGGCCGAGTTCTGTGAACACGGCGCTGATCTCCTCCGGCTTCATGCCGAGGAGCGCCTGGGGAGTCGTGTTTGTGCTCATGGGGGCAGTGACAGTGGCGGAGATTTGGCAATTTGAAATTTCAAATCCTCAAATCGCCGGCACAGCCACTCACGGCTGTTTTTCCTGCTCACGGAACTGCGTGGGCGTGAGCTTGGTCATCTTCTTGAAGTCCTTGGAGAAGAAGAACTGGTCGTGATAGCCGACCTGACGGGCGATTTCCTTCACGGGATCGTCGGACTCAATGAGGTGACGCTTCGCCTGATTGATGCGCTCGCGGCGCAACCAGTCGATGGGGCTGGTGCCGATGGCCGCTTTGAACTGGCGGCTGAAATGGCTCTCGCTCATGCCGCTGAGGTTGGCGAGCTCGGACACGCGCATCGGCAGGTGAAAGTAGAGGCGCATGCGTTCGAGCGCCTTGGACACAGCGGTGGGCAATTCGGGCTGGACCAAGCCCGGTTCAGACAGACGCACGTGAAAGGCGAGGCCGATCAAAGCAGCGACGGAAGCGCTGGCGAGCGCAGCATCGCTCGGACGTGTGCCGATCATGTGCTGAAAGGCGTTCTCAAACTCCTGCATCGCGGCTTTTTCATTGATGCCCTCCAATACCGGCTGCGAACGCACCTGGAGCAGTTCGGCGATGCGGTCCAGCGAACGGCCCTCCACGCGCATCCAGTAAAGCTCCCACGGATCACGGTTGTGCGCCCCATAGAGGTGCGGGTGGTGGCAGTTCACCCACACCAGCGAACCCGCAGTGACTTCGTGCCGCTTTCCGCCCACCTGCACCCAGCCACGTCCCCGGAGGCAGAAAATCAACTCGTGACCAGGATAGGTTTCCCGCTCGATGCGGTGCTCAAAGCCCGCGCGGAGATGCCCGGCGCGCACCACGGAATAAAACAAGTCGCGCTGCCAATCCGCCGGAGTGGCATACAAATTGGTCAGGAAGACGGTTTCCTGGGACGGCGTGGACATGGCCGGATAATACATCCTCACC
>CAXNGR010000146.1:0-7957 GCA_964201265.1 Verrucomicrobiaceae bacterium | reverse complement strand
AAGGCGATTGGGGTGGGCATGAGATCAGGCTTTGGGGTTGCGACGAAAGAGGAGGAAGGCGGTGACGATGCCACTGCCAAACATGACGATGAAAAAGGTCCAACTGCTCACCGCGAGCTGGAGTGATCCGCTGATGCCGTGCCCGCTGGTGCAGCCATCGGCCATTCGTGCGCCAAAGATGATGACCACACCGCCGATGAAGGCCGCGATCATGCGTTTGCCGACCGAGGGGCCAAAACGCTCACGCCAGATGGCGGGCACGCTTTCCAGCTTGAAGCTGCCGCTCATCACCGCGCTCACGAGCGCCCCGAGGAACGAGCCGAGCACGAACAAGCTGCCGTAATCCCACGCCGGCACCGCTTTCTTGGCCCAATAAGTGTTCGCCGCCACGCCATCGGCTCCGATTACGGGCTTAGCACACGCACCTGCCGCCTGCGCGATGCCGGTGGACATGCCGATGGGCTTGTCCGCCAGTGAAAAGGTGAGGAGGCTCAGCACGCCGATCAGCGCCCCGACTAAGTAAGGATTCCAGAGGTGTTTTGTCATAATGAAGGTCTATACAAACTTGATGTAGGCGAAGCCTTGCAGTTGCAGGTCGATGAGTCGTGGAAAAGCACCGACGACGAGTTTCACGCCGGTCATCAGCTCCGTGGGCTTCACGCCCTTTTGCTGCATGGTGTTTTCACACAGCTCGATCTGCAAACCGCGCTTGATGAGTTCAGCGAGGATCTCGCCATTCGGATTCGCGGCTTCAGCCCCGAGACGCTTCCGCGCCTCGTTGTTCACCACCGCCGCGATGCCCGAGCCGTGATAGACGAGATGCAGATGCACCTGATCAGCGGCGATGCCGTGCTTCTGGTAGGTGTTGATGAGCTTGCGGGCATAAAAGAGACCTTTGTTCACGCCTTCATGCTGCGCGTCATCGGTCACCTGATAAACGATGCGCAGGTTCTCCCGCACTTGGATGGGAATGACCTCCGGCTCGGCGGCTGCGGAGATGATTGTTAGGGCGAAAAGTGAAGCGAGGAGGTGTTTCATATTGGCTCGAAATTGGGACTCGGTGGGTGTGGAGCATCACTACAGTGCGGCATCGAGAGCACGCAGTGCCGTCATGATCCGCTTATGGTGGGCTTTGGTGGCCTCGTGTTCCTGCTTGTGCTTGGCGTGATCCGCCTCGGCGTGTTGGTGCGCGGCATCGGGGGCGTTGCCTGCTTTCTCATGGGCGGAGATCTCCTTCTCGTGATCGGCGATCTCTGCCTCATGAGCGCAGATGCTCGCTTCGTGGCTGGCGAGTTCCTGGCGTGCTCGTTCGAGGATAGCAGCGGCTTCTTGATGATCTGCGGTCCAAGCGGCGTGATCGCTCTTCCAGGCGGCATGGTCGAGTTGATCGCTGGCGTGTGCGGTGGTGGTATTCGTATTCATATGGGTGTTGGGGTGGATGGTTTTACTCTTCGAGGAGGCTGCGCAGCATCCAGGCGGTCTTCTCATGAAGCTGGATGCGTTGCGTGAGCAGATCGGCGCTGGCCTCATCGGCGGCTTTTTCCACCACGGCGAAGATGGAGCGTGCGGTGCGCACCACGGCCTCATGGCCCAGCACGAGCAGTTGGATCATCTCCTTGGCTTTCGGCACTCCGGGGACTTCCTTGATCGAGCTGAGGCGCACAAAGTCGCCATACGTTCCCGGAGCGTGCATGCCCAGCGAGCGGATGCGCTCGGCGATGACATCCACGGCCAGTGCCAGCTCGGTATAGTGTGTTTCAAACATCACATGCAGCGTCTGGAACATCGGTCCGGTGACGTTCCAGTGGAAGTTGTGCGTCTGGAGATAAAGCGTGTAGCTGTCTGCCAGCAGGCGGGAGAGTCCTGCTGCGATTTCGGTGCGGTCGTCTTCACTGATGCCGATGTCGATGGTGGTCGTTTTCATAATGTTTAATGGGCGGTTCAGACTAGAGCTGTAGGAGCAGGAAGAGAGTGGGGTGTTCACCCCAATGCATCAGCGCGGGTCTTTGGCAGGAAAGGTGATGCGCCACAGGCCGCGCAGGTCGCCGAGCTTGAAGCCGATGGCTTTGTCGTCTGGATAGAGCTTTTGGATCGCCGCGAGTGTTTCAGGCGCAATGTCTTGATTCGGTGTGCCGTGGCATTGCAGGCAGAGTGGATTGCCGAGCACGATGGGCGCGAGGAAGGCGCGGCTGCCATCCGTATTCGTGATGACTTGAGCCTTCGGGGCCTCTCTTTTTGCCAAAGCAGCCCCAAATGCCTCCAGCACGTCTTTTTCGACCTCATCCGCTGCATTCTTCGGATTGCGCGGTTTATGCGTCGCCCGACGCAAAGTCACACCATGAACCGCAGCGACCTCTTTGGCGATCTGCGGGGCTTTCTCACGGCACACACTCAAAGCACTCGCAGGGCCGCCCTTGGCCATCGCTTCGCCCAAAGCGCCGCTCAGCTTCGCAAAGGCCTCCGCCGTGATTTTCGGGCCTTCAACGGCTGGATCGGGCATCGTTTGAGCGAAGGCCGCGAGTGAGAGCAAAGTCAGCAAAAGTAGGTGTTTCATGGCTGGGTGTCCGGTTTCCACGACATGTAGCCACGGTGGATGTGCTGGATGTTTTGAAAGCCGAACTCCTTGAGCTTTGCGACCGCTTTGCGACTGCGAAAGCCACCCGCGCAATAGACCAGCACCGGCTTGGCTTTGTCGAGTGTGCCGACTTTTGAATCAAAAGCCTCATCGCCGATGGAGATGTTCACGGCCTTGGGCAAAGCACCGCCGTCATACTCACCTTTGGAGCGCACATCGAGCACCTGCGTCTCGGGATGCTCGCGGAGCCAGGCATTCGCTTGATCAGCGTTCAGATTTTCGCATACGCAGCCCGGCGCGGCTTTGAAGAGACTGCGGTCCCAACCGCCTTCAAACCAATACCAGAGGCCGACGACGGCAGCGATGATGAGAAAGGTCCAGAGCATACGGCGGAAGATCATGAAGGGTTCGACGTGAAAGGCAGCTCAGGTCCCGCCGAGCTTCTTCACCTGCTGGGAGAGGCGCTTGAGGAGGTTGTTGCACACATTGTCGCACAGCTCGGTGATGCTCGGATCAGCGATGAAGCAGATCACAGAGAGGCCTTCCTTACGGCGACCGACCATGCCCGCATCGGCGAGCGACTGCACATGGCGTGAGACGTTCGCCTGGGTCAGCCCGGTGGCGGCGACGAGTTCGGTGATGTTTTTTTCACCCTCTTCCAAGGCGCGCAGGATCTTCAGGCGGCTGGGTTCGGCGAGCGTGCGAAACCAGGAAGCGATCAGCGCGAGCGCTTCGTCGGAGACAGGCGGCAGCGCCTTTTTATTTCGTGCGGAGGGCATGATTTCAAAGAGGGATTTTAAAAAGCTACTATATGCGTATAAACTCATACAGTTGATCACGGTTTCACCATGAACCCGGTTTCGTCCAGTGAAAATCTGTCCCTATATCTAAATCACTGCCAAACCTGGGAGCTGCGTCTTCATGGCGTGATCACTTCTTCGCCGCGCGATCTTTGGGCGACAAGGTCACGCCACTGTGCGGCGTGTGGGATTCGGCGATGCGGGCGAGCATGGTTTTCACGAGGTTGGGATGCTGGGCGGCGATGTTGTGTTCCTCGGCGGGGTCGGTTTGCAGGTCGTAGAGTTCGAGCGGGGCGTCGGGGTGTTCGTTCCAGTTCAGGCGCACGGCTTTCCAATGGTCGGTGACAATGGCTTGCTTGCCGCCGCCTTCGTAGAACTCGAAGTAAAGGTAGTCGTGGCGTGACTGCGTCTCCGTGTTGCCATGCAAGGTGGGTAGCAGTGAAAAGCCGTCGTTTTTAGGCACTTCGATGCCAGCGAGTTCGGCAAAGGTGGGCATCCAATCCTGGAATCCGCTGAGGTGATCGGAAACGGCTCCGGCTGGCACTTGGCCTGGCCACCAGGCGATCATGGAAACGCGTATGCCACCTTCGTAGAGATCGCGTTTGCGACCTCGCAGCGGGCCGTTGGAGTCGAAGAAGTCCACTTCATGTCCGCCTTCCTGATGCGGGCCATTGTCGCTGGTGAAGACGACGAGCGTGTTCTCCGCGATGCCGAGCTGACGCAGCTTTTCCATCACACGAGCCGCCGTGAGGTCTATGTCATGCATCATGCGGGCAAATCCCTTCTCGTGCTCCGGCCAGTCGCGATCCACGAAGGGGCCGTAGTCGGGCACTTCCATGCCGCGTTTGAAATTGCCCTTGCCGCCTTCGTTGTTCGCGTGGGGCGTGTTCAGCGCCAGGGAGAGAAAGAAGGGCTCCTTCGCTTTGGCTTCGATGAACTTCAGCGCCTCGCCGACGACCAACACGGGCGCGTAGTCGATCTTCTCCTGTGCCACGCCATTGCCGCGACCGGGAGCAAAGGTGCCGTCACTGCCTGGGATGATCGTGTTGCGCAGCGGCTCGCGTTTGCCATCGCGGACCATAAAGGGCGGGAAGAAGTTGTGAGCGTGATACATGTCCACGTAGCCGTAAAAGGTGTCGAATCCCTTCCGCAGCGGATCGTCCTCCGGGATGACATCGCCGATGCCCCATTTACCAAAGGCTCCCGTGGCATAGCCCGCACTCTGAAGCACGCTGGCAAGCGTTCGCGTGCCATCCGGCATGGGCGTGTCGTAGTTCGTCCGCAACACCGCATGCCCCGTGTGCTTTCCCGTCATCAAAACACACCTCGAAGGCGCACACACCGTGAGCCCTGCGTAGTGTCGCGTGAAGCGCATGCCCTCCGCCGCCATGCGATCCAGATTCGGCGTCGCGAGCGTCTTCTGCCCGTAGCACGAGAGATCACCATAACCGAGGTCATCGGCGAGGATGAAGATGATGTTCGGCGGCGCTGCGTGAAGCGTGCAGCAGATGGCGAGGAAAAGGAGGTATCTCATGCGAAGGAGAACGCGCATCGCCTACACTTCTCACTCGTGCATTATGTTCGGCGTGTTCAGATGCGATTAAGTCCACTCAAAGCCCCCGTGCTGCTCGCGAACTTGTCTGCTTCGATGCCGAGGCCTTGGAGCATCGACACGAAGAGGTTTGCCATCGGCGTGTTGTTCTGCGCGTTGAAGGCGAGGTTCTGTCCGTGTTTGAAACCGCCACCGGCGAGGATGAGGGGAAGGTTTTGGTTGCTGTGGGAGTTGGCGTTGCCGAGGCAGCTTCCGTAGAGCACCTGCGTGTGGTCAAGCAGTGTGCCGCCGGTCTCGGTGACGTCGCGGAAGGCTTTGAGGAGATCGGCGAAGGCCTTGATTTGGGCTTCTTCGATCTTCTTTAGCTCGGCGATCTTGTCGGGTTCGTTGCCGTGATGGGTGAGGCCGTGCGTCTCGCTTTTCACGCCGGGCACATGCGGCACGACGCTGAAGGTGCTGAGCGAGAGCGTGACGACGCGCGTGCTGTCCGTCTGCAAGGCGAGGCGGATGAGGTCAAACATGAGCTTGGAGCGTGCAATGACCTCGTTGGCATCGGCGATGTCTTTGGGCTGCGGGTAGTCCACTTTGGGCTTCGGACGGTTTTCCCACTCGATGTTGCGCTGGAGCCGGACTTCGAGTTCGCGCACGCTTTGGAAGTATTGATCGAGCCGTGCGCGGTCTTCGGGGGCGCTGCTTTTTTCGAGTCGCCTGGCTTTATCGAGGATCAAGTCAAGCACGCTGCCGCCAGCCTCGATGCGTCGCATGGTGGCAGCTTTCTCTTCAGGTGTTCCGGCGACAAAAAGTCGGCGGTAGAGCTTCTCGGCGCTCTTTTCGGTCGGAAGCATGACGCCTGCTCGCGAGATGGCGATGGAGTCGCCGTAGTGCTCGCCTTTGCTGACGGACACGGCGAGCGAGGAGAAGCGTGTGTCGAGTCCGAGCTTCTCGGCAGCGAGTTGATCGAGCGAGAGGCTGTTGCGAAACGTGGGCTGCCCCGGATGAGGTGCGCCGCTGAGGAAGCACTGGCCGGCGTGGTGGTTGCCGTTCACGTCCGGGTGCGAGAGTCCGTGGAAGGTGGTGAAATGCGGTCGCTGATCGGCGAGCAGGTCGAGGTAGGGGCTGGAGGTCTCGCCTGCCTTCGGGAAGAAAAACTGCGGCATCATGCCCAGCGGCACATGAATGGCGAAAAGCCGCTTCGGCGGCAGTTTTTCCGCCGCACGGCCGATGGAAGGCAGAGCGAGCAAAGCGCCAGCAGCGCGGAGGAAGTGTCGGCGGTTCATGGTTTCGAATGAGGCTGGTAAAAGGTTGGGGGTAAAAGATTCAGAAGCTGGGTTTAATTTTTTACCCTCAATCTTTTACCAGCTTCTGGGTGTGGAAGATTTCGCTCTCTGCCAACGCATGAATCAGTGACCTCAGGCCATGCTTGCTGCTCTTCGTGCTTTCCACGATGCGGTGGATCTCGGTGCGGTCGGCGAAGGTGACTTCGGTGGCGGTGGCGTAGCGGGAGAGGTGGGAGACAATGGCTCTGGCGAGCTTGTCGGGATCGGAGGTGAGGATGTCACGGAGTCCGCTGGGGCCGGTGAAGTGGCGGCGGTCGGGCAACTCGCCGCTGGGATCGACTTGGGGGCCGAGCTTGTAGGTGACGCGCCATGGGGTTTGACCCTTTTCGGGTGGTTCGTCGCCTTTGCCGTTGGAGCGGTAGCGGTCTCGCAGGCCGCCGATGGGATCGAAGGCTTCGAGGGCGAAGCCTGCGGGGTCGATCTTCGCGTGGCAGGCGGCGCAGTTGGTGTCGGCGCGATGTTTGTCGAGCTGCTCGCGCACGGTGGTGGTGCCGCGGGTGTCGGGGTCGACGGCGCTGACGCCGGGCGGCGGTGGGGGTGCGGGATCGTTGAGGAGGCGGTCCATCACCCACACGCCGCGCTTCACGGGCGAGGTCGTGGTGCCGTTCGCGGTGAGCTTGTGGATGGCAGATTGGCCCAGGAAGCCGCCGCGCAGGCTGTCGGCAGGCAACGACACTTTGCGGACCTCCACGCCGGTTACGCCCGCGAGGCCGTAGTGCTCGGCGAGACGCTGCGTGAGCATCGCAAAGCCGGGTTTGAGCAAGTGGGTGATGGGGAGATCGTTTTGGATGAGTTCGCGCAAAAAGGCGCGTGTCTCCGCGGCCATGCCTTCGTGCAGGAGGAAGCGATACTCGGGGTAAAGCTGCGGATCAGGCGTGGTTTCATCGAGTCGGCTGAGTTCGAGCCATTGATGGGCGAAATCGTCGATGAAGCGCTCGCTGCGTTTGTCGGCGAGCAGGCGATCCACTTCGCGATGCAGCACGTCGGGCTTGTGGAGGTCGGCGGCGAGCAGTTGGGCGTCTGGTGGGCCGTTCCAGAGCCAATACGAAAGGCGCGAGGCCAAGGTGGTGGGCTTCGGCTCGATGGAGTGAAACAAAAACTCCGGCGAGGTGAGCACGGCGACATAGACACGCCGCATCGCATCCTCAAAGCAGTCCTTCGCGGCGACGCGTGATTTGAGCAGGGCCACATACGGCTCGATCTCATCGGGTGCGACCTCGCGCCGAAAGGCCTTCGGCAAAAAGGTCGTGAGCAGCTTGCGTGCATCGCTCTCGGGCTGCGTGGATTGCACGGTCTCTAGCGGTGGCTTTCGCTCCTGCGGCGTGAGATCGAAATAAATGCTCGGCACATAGCCGCCGATGCTGCGCACCTCGTCGCGCTGCGGCGGGATGACATCGCTCGTGGTCATCGTCGTGATCGGCAGATCGCCAAACAAGCGTTTGTGGCTCTCCGGCGGCCACGTTGCATTCAGCGGGCCTTCGATCTCGAACCAGTCAATCGCCACACCGGGTCCCACATGCTTCTTCGCCCGTCCGGCGACTTGGCCGATGCGCAGGCCATTCCACGGGATCGAAACGGGATCGAAGACGATGCTCTCATGGGCATCGAGCCACTCGGTGATCTCCGCCTCGTTCGACTTCATCGACGGCGCGGTAAAGGCTTGCAGCAAGCGACCGCCTTCCTGCTGTTTGCC
>CAXNGR010000145.1:0-7992 GCA_964201265.1 Verrucomicrobiaceae bacterium | reverse complement strand
GAAGGTGTAGGGCACGCTATGGGCCATTTTTTGGTCGATGACCTTGGCGAGAACGGCAGAATCGATGTTTTTGAGGTTCGGCAGCTTCGCGTGATCGAGATCGGCCAGCATGGCTTGCGCATGCATGACCTGGATCATGTAAGCGGTGGGAAAAACGAGATCGTAGCCAGTGGCACCGGCCTTGAACTTCGCGAACATGCTCTCGTTCGAGTCGAAGGTGTCGATGACCACCTTGCAGCCCTGTTGCTTCTCGAATTTTTTCACCACATCCGGGCTGACGTAGTCGGCCCAGGTGTAAACGTGCAGCGTTTCAGCGAAGGCGCTGACGGCGAGAAGCGAGAGCAGCAACAATGACCTCATGCGACAGCGGGGCGAAGAAGCGGAATGGCCTGCTGGCGGCGGATGGACGCCTCGGTGTTGTAGGCGGCGAGCAGCAGGCAGGAGAAGACGAGATCACTGATTAGAGACTGGCGCAGGAACCAAGTGGTGGGCGGCAGTCCAGGCGTGCCGATGGTCAGGGCCTGAACCCATCCCGCGAAGGATTTTGCATAGACGGGATCGGTCAGCCAGGAAACGGTGTTGGTGAAGATGAAGAAGGCTAGCGAGCATCCCACCACCCCAAGCAGGCTGGAAACCAGACCCAATTGACCGCGAGAGCGGGCCGCCAGCCAGGCAGCAAGACCAAAGCAGCCGTAAACCACCACGGCCTCCCAATGCATCACGTCTTTGATGCCCGTGGCGCTGAGACCGATGACCACCAGAAGCAACGGAATGAGAAGGAACGAGACACGTTTCGGGAAAACCAACGTGCCGGTGAAGGCCAAGGCCATCCAGGGACTGAAGTTTTCCAGAAAGTCGATGGTGACGAGTCCCTTCAGCTTCGCGAAACGAAAGACCGAGGCTGCAAGAACGAGCAGGAGAGGAAGGAGGAAGGCGTTGGAAGATTTGGCGGTCATGAAAAGGAGAAAACTGTAACGTTGAGCCAGCAGTGCTGGGCACTTCATTCTTCAAAGAAGGCTACAGGGCGAGTCCTTTTTCGCGCAGGAAGGGTACGAGCTCGTCCACGCCGAAGTCGGCGAGCACCTCGCCATCCCAGTCCATCGTGGGTGCTTTGGACTGGCCGCTGAGGTCGATCATGGCCTGCATGGCATCGCGATTGCCGCTGACGGTGATTTTTTCATAGGCGATGCGGCGGGCGTCGAGGTATTCGAGCACCTCTTCACACCAAGGGCAGCCGGTTTTGACATAGATGATGGGCTTGATCATGCCCGCATGATGCCGCGTGACCGGCAGAGGGCAAGCTGCGTGTCCGGGATTCGCGGTTGACCACCCCCCTGCCCTGCTTAATCTCCGCACGCTGTTTTCAGAGCGCCCCCATGCTCCGACTCCCGTCCCTTTGACCAGACACCCGAATGCGCCATTTTCGAACCCAGAATGCGCCCAAGGAAACGTTCCACCGGACGGAACGCTTGAAAGTGATCTCCCGCACGCCATCAGGGCCTGCCGGAGTGAGCTTTGAGCCGGCCGGGCTAGTCAGGCCCGGCTTTGAAAACCGCAGCAGCCCGTGGTGGCGCTGTGGCAGGCCGCAAGTGCGGTCTGCCGTGTGCCGCGAGGCCGTGGAAGTGGCACGTCGCCCGTTCCCGCCCGCCGCCCCCTCCAGCGCCCCGGCCCTGCCTGAACACGCCCAACACCCCTGCACATCAAGACACCATGTCCGATCAACCCAATCGCAACCGCAATCGCAACCGCAATCGCAACCGCAGTCGTGGCCCCCGCCCCGACGGTCCGCGCCCAACCCGTGAAGGCCGCGACCGCGAACCTGAACGCACCGGGATGCAGAAATTCCTGAGCGCCATCAGCTTTGGCCTCCTGGGCAAATCCAAGCCCAAAAGCCGCCCGCAGGCAGACCGCAGCGGCAGTTCCTCCGCCCCCCGCAGCACGAACGACAATCCACGCCCACAGCGTGAACCGCGTCAGCGTCGTGAAGCCCCTCCGGCCGTCAACCCGGCGGACATCACCACCGACCGCCTCTATGTCGGCAACCTGTCTTATGATGCGACGGAGAGCGACCTCTTCGAGCTCTTCAACGGCGTCGGTAGCGTTCGCAACGCCGAGGTCGTCGTCAACAGCCGCACTCAGCGCTCAAAAGGCTTCGCCTTTGTGACAATGGACAGCGTGGATGAAGCCCGCCGTGCTGTCGCAGAACTCAGCGGCAAGGACTTCATGGGACGCCCACTGCAGCTCAGCGGTGCCAAGCCAAACATGCGTGGTGACGGCTCCGACTCCCGTGAGGAAGCACAGGCCAACGCCGCTTAATTCATCGCGCTTCGAATCTCAAGGCCCGCAGGTTCTCGGAAGAATCTGCGGGCTTTTTCTTGGCAGCGCCCGTTTTTCAGAAATCACGCGGCATGCATGAACAAAATCATCCATGCCACCTTCCAAGATCAATCAACCAGCCATGCAAGCTCCCACACTTTTCGACCGGGAACCCGAATCCGGCTCCGCGATGACCAACGCGCCCGTTACCCACGTCTCACCTGCTGAAATCCGCGCGGATGAGCAATTTTGCAGTCAACTCGAAGACCGCGCCCTGCTCAGCGGCCCGAACCGCCGCCTGCGAGACCTGCAACTACTCTGGAGTGTGGCCAAGGACTTCATGACTGGCTTTCGCGGCCTGCACTTCGTTGGTCCCTGCATCACGGTCTTTGGCTCCGCCCGTTTCGACGAGAATCACAAGTATTACAAGATGGCGCGGGACATGGGCGCAGCGATTGCAAAGATGGGCTTCACCGTGCTGACCGGCGGCGGCCCAGGCATCATGGAAGCGGCAAATCGTGGCGCAAAAGATGCTGGAGGGCGCAGCGTCGGCTGCAACATCCGGCTGCCCTTTGAACAAAGCCACAATCCTTACCTCGACCGCTGGGTGACCATGGAGCATTTCTTCGTGCGCAAGACGCTGCTCATCAAATACAGCTACGGCTTCATCATCATGCCCGGCGGCTTCGGCACCATGGACGAGATGTTCGAGGCGCTGACGCTGATCCAAACGAAAAAGCTCAAAAGCTTCCCCATCGTCATCATGGGCAGTGATTTCTGGCCGGAGATGCGCCACTTCATGGAGCACATGCTCAAAGGTGCCACCATCAGCCCGGAGGATCTCGATTTGATCAAATGGACCGACTCTGTGGACGAGGCGGTGGCCCACCTTCAGGAAAAAGCCGTGACGCAGTTCGGCCTGCGCCGCAGCCATATTCCGAAAAGCAGCCCACTCCTGGGTGAAAAGGCGCTTGAAGGCGCTCATTGAATCACCACAGTCCGCGCCCCTTCATGTCCGACCACACGCTCACCCTCTCCAACGGCCTCAAGCTTGGCTACGCGGAGTATGGCGACCCCAAGGGCGAGGTGGCGTTTTATTTCCATGGCTGGCCCTCCTCACGCGTCCAAGGCTCACTTTTTGACGAGTCGGCCAAAAAACTCCGCATCCGCCTCATCTGCCCCGACCGACCGGGCGTCGGCCTTTCCGATCTCCAGCCGGGGCGTACGCTGTTTGACTGGCCGGACACGCTGACACAACTCGCAGCCCATATCGGCGCTGACAATTACCATGTTCTCGGCTGGTCCGGCGGTGGCCCGTATGTGCTGGTCTCCGCGTTGAAGTTGCACAAGCGCCTACTCTCCGCCTCCATCATCTGCGGTGCTCCACCGCTGAAATTTCTCGGAGACCGCGACATGTTCTGGCTCTACCGGCTCATGATCCAGTTGCGGCACTATTTTCCGACCATCCTCGGCACCGTGCTGCGCCTCGGTGGGATGGCCGCCAAAGGCTCGCCTCACAAAGCCCCGCTGCGCTGGCTCATGAAGCTGCTGGGGGAGGAAGACCGCCGCGTTCTGCTGCTGCCAGGCATCTACGAGGTCGTGCGCGATGCCACGCTCGGCGCTTTGAACCGGGGACCGCGCAATGTCATCGCCGACGCGGACATCTATCTCAGTGAATGGGGTTTTGAAGTGAGCCAGATCGACTTTCCCATTCAATTCTGGCACGGCAAACAAGACCGCAACATCGCCTGGACCTACACCGATCGCATCGCGTCGCTGATCCCCGCCGCCACGACGGTCTGGTCGGAGATCGACGGTCACTACTCCCTGCCCATCACTCACGCGGAGCAGATTCTGACCGCCGCGCTGCGAAAACCAGCCTCAACGGGAGATGCGGGGCAGCAGAATGGGAATGCCCTCGTCGATGGTGAACTGCTGGCTGCCGTCTTGCGTCGTCAAAGCCGCTGAAACACCCCATTTCGCGCACTCCTCCGCCGTGGCGCGACGCAGCGGCTGATGCGTGTCCGGGCAGCGCATTAAGGGGAGGAATTCTTCGAGCCAGGCAGTGTCGTTGTTCATCAGTATTCGGCCATCGTCGGGTCAATCTCACGCGCCCAGGCGATGATGCCGCCAGACACATTCCAGACATCCTCAAACCCAAGCTCGCGCAGCTTGCTCACCGCGCGGGCACTACGCCCGCCGCTTTTGCAATGCACGAGGATTCGCTTGTGGTTCGGCAGCTCGGACGTGCGATTTTCGAGCTCACCCAGGGGGATGAGCGTGGCACCGTCGATACGGCAAATGGCCTGCTCGTGCGGTTCCCGCACGTCGAGAAGAAAATGGTCGTCTCCAGCATCGCGGAGTTCTTTGAGTTCGTGAACAGTCATGGTGGGAACGTCGGAGACATTCGTGGGCGCTTTGGAGATGCCGCAGAAGCCTTCGTAATCGATGGGTTGGGTGATGGTGGGCTGGTCGCCGCAGACGGGGCACTCAGGATCTCGGCGCAAAGTAAGTGTGCGGAAGCGCATGCTGAGCGTATCGACGTGCAGGAGCTTCCCGAGCAGCGGCTGGCCGATACCAGTGATGAGTTTGATGGCCTCCAACGCTTGCATCGTGCCAATCAGGCCCGGGAGCACGCCTAGCACACCGCCTTCGGCACAAGACGGCACCAAACCCGGCGGCGGTGGCTGCGGGCACATGCAACGGTAGCACGGTGCGCCAAGATGCGGCGCAAAGACGCCCACCTGCCCGTCAAAGCGCAGGATGCTGCCATAGACGTTCGGTTTCTTCAGCCAGACGGCCACGTCGTTGCTGAGGTAACGCGTGGGAAAGTTATCCGTGCCGTCGATGATGACATCATAGTCTGCAGCAATGCGCATGGCATTCGCAGCAGTGAACAGCTCTGGGTAAACCTGCACGTCGAGGTGTGGATTGATGTCGAGCAGTCGCTCGTGAGCAGCTTCGAGCTTTTTGTGACCGATGTCTTTCTGTCCGAAGAGGATCTGGCGCTGCAAATTGGTGATCTCGACCACATCGGGATCGACCAGACCGAGTCCGCCGATGCCAGCAGCGGCGAGATACATCGTAATCGGTGATCCCAGCCCCCCTGCCCCAATGCACAGCACCCGGGCCGCCTTCAACTTGCGCTGCCCCTCGATCCCGAATTCGGGAATCGCTAGGTGCCGGGCGTAGCGGCGCAGTTCATCGGGGGTGAGGTCGGACATGATCACGCACGATGGCGTGAAGTGATGCCCTTGCAACGATTCCAGCGGTTGCGGGCGAGATTGCGCCGTCTAATCTGCTGCCATGCCTGATTGGACACCCCCAACCCAAGTCAATCTGGTCGATCTCGGCTTCATGGACTCGCGTTCAAAGCTCATCGACCTCGCCGCCTTTCTCGACCGCGTCCAAAAAGCCGGTCAGGACGGCGACTTCCGCGTCCAAGCCCTCAAAAACGCCCTCACGCTCCTCTCCCAAGACAAACCGCAGCGCGCCAAAGACGTCCTTCTCAGCTTCAGCGATCCCAGCACCGATCCCATCGCCAAAGCCACCATGCAAGGCGCCATCGGTGCCTTCAAAGCCTGAACCAACAACCAAGAACGAGGAACCAAGAACTTCCCCGATGAACTACATCGAACCCCACGGCCACATGGTCAGCCGCACCACGGACGACTACGAGCGCATGGCCCTCGCCGGTTGCCAGGCCATCTGCGAGCCAGCCTTCTGGGCCGGTTTTGACCGCGCCAGCGCCGATGGCTTTTACGACTACTTCCGCCAGATCACCGAATATGAGCCAAAGCGTGCCGCCAAGTTCGGCATCAAGCACTTCTGCTGGCTCTGCATCAACCCCAAGGAGGCTGAGGACACCAAACTCGCCGAAGAAGTCATCGCCCTCATCCCGCAGTTCATCGACAAGCCCGGCGTGCTCGGCATTGGCGAGATCGGTTTGAACAAAAACAGCCGCAACGAGCTGAAAATCTTCGAGCAGCATGTGCAGGTGGCGCAGGATCACGATCAGCTCGTGCTCATCCACACCCCGCACCTGGAGGATAAGCTCAAAGGCACGCGCCTCATTGTCGAGGCGCTGAAAAACTTCCCCAAGATCAAGCCCGAGCGTGTCATCATCGACCACGTCGAGGAGCATACCATTGATCATGTGCTCGATCACGGCTTCTGGGCCGGCATCACGCTCTATCCTGAGAGCAAATGCACGCCGAACCGAGCCATCGACATGCTGGAGCACCGCCACGCCGAGCGCATCTGGATGAACAGCGCCTGCGATTGGGGCATCAGCGATCCCCTCGCCGTCCCCAAAACCATGCAAGCCATGCGCCACCGCGGCTGGAGCCCCGAAATGATTCAACGCGTCGCCTGGGACAACCCACGGGCCTTCATGGGACAGTGCGAGAAGTTCAGGCTTTAATGTCATGCCACGCAAAGTTCGCGAACTCATCCGAGACCTACTCCACGCCGGCTTTTCACAGGTTTCAGGCGGTGGAAAGGGTTCTCATCGCAAGTTTTATCATCCGCGCTACCCCGGTGCCGTGACTGTGAGTGGAAAAGAGGGGGCAGATGTGAAACATTACCAGGAGAAGCAAATTCGCAAAGCCATCGACAAGACACTCTCATGAAAGCCGCCGACAAATATCACAAGTGGGTCGAGTGGAGCGCCAAGGATGGCGTTTACATTGGTCATTGCCCGGATCTGATCACCGGCATTCATGGCGATGATCCGGTGCACCTGTATCAGGAGCTTTGCGAGGTGGTGAACGAAGTCGTGAGCGATCTCACCAAGGCTGGTCGCCGTTTACCTAAACCTCGGGTGCGCCCGATGCTCGAATTCGCATGATGGACTGCATCGCCCTCATCGCCGGAAACGGCATTTATCCCGAAACCTTCGTGGCGGCAGCACGGAAGGCGGGCGTTAAGAAGCTCGTCGCAGCCGCATTCACCAACGAGACGAAGCCGGAACTCGCTGGCAGGGTGGATGCCATTGAGTGGTTTCGCGTGGGGCAGCTCGGTAAAATGATCTCGTTCTTCAAGAAGCAGGGCGTGACGCAGACGGTGATGGTGGGCCAAATCGCGCCGAAAAACCTCTTCGACCTACGGCCGGACTTTCGCACGCTGCTCATGATGGCGAAGCTGAAGCAGCGGAACGCGGAGACGCTGTTTGGCGGGATCGCGAACGAACTGGCGAAGGACGGCATCACGCTACTGCCGGCGACGACTTTCCTCGAAGACCTTATGCCCGGCGCGGGACACGTCGCGGGGCCGCAGATCAAAAAACGGCGTCAGGAAGACGCGGAATACGGCTTCAAGATCGCGAAGGAGAGCAGCCGGCTCGACATCGGACAGACGGTGGTGGTGAAAAACGGCACTGTGCTGGCTGTGGAGGCCTTTGAAGGCACCAACGAGGCTGTGAAGCGTGGAGGAGCGCTTGGGCGTGGTGGCGCGACGATGGTGAAGGTCTCGAAGCCCAACCAGGACATGCGCTTTGACGTGCCGGTCGTCGGGCCAGACACGATCCGCACGGCGGCGGGAGCCGGGGTCGATTTGATCGCCGTGGAGGCCGGGAAGACGCTGATTTTGGACCGAGCGGAGGTTTTGCGACTGTGTACGGAGGGGAAAGTGAGCGTGATCGCCCTGGCGTGATTTTTTTCTCGCCTTTCCGGCCCT
>CAXNGR010000144.1:0-7997 GCA_964201265.1 Verrucomicrobiaceae bacterium | reverse complement strand
CGGAAAAGCCGCAAAACAAGAGCCGCGCTAACCTTGCAAAACCTGGATGGTTGTCACCTTGACGCATGGTTAACCAGAACATACTATCAGAATGATGAAAGCCCCCATCCCCGCCCGCTTGCCACTCGTTCTGGCATGTGCTGTTTCGTACCTCTCTCTCCCAACGCCTTCGTTTGCGCTGGTTGAATTCATTTTCGGCAAGAAGGACGAAAAAGTGGCCCCGATGGCGAGCGAGCGCGAAACCCAAGAAGCGGCCGCCTCCGTCATGCTGGCCGAAGCTCGACTCGCCCACAACGCGGGCAAGACAGGCAAGGCACAGAACCTTTACCAGGCGTTGGTGAAACAGTACCCCTTCACACCAAGCGCCGCCGAGGCGGCATTTCAAAACGCGCTCATCATCCGTCACACTGGACGCATGGACGATGCTTTCGAGGCATTGCAGAGTTTCGTCAACGACTACCGTGACAGCCCGCGCTTCAATGAGGCCATCGAAAAGCAGTTTGAACTCGCCGAGGAAGCCAAAGGCGGACGCAAACAACGCGGCCTGCTTCTGGTGTCCATGAAAATGAACAGCTCGGACATCATCGAGTTCTACGACCGCATCATCCGCAACGCCCCTTTCGGAAAATACGCGCCTCTGGCACAGTTCAGCATCGCCGAAATTCAGCAGGACCTGAATGAGAAGGACAAGGCGGTGGCCGCCTACCAGCGGGTGGTGGAAAATTACCCCGGAACCTCCCAGGCTGCCGAGGCACAGTTCCGCATCGGCTCCATCAGCAATATTGCAGCCCAGCGCAGTGAGGACGCCTCCAACCTGCTCGCCGCACGTGATGCCCTGCGCACCTACATCGCCTCGAACCCAGGTGGTGAGCGCAAACAGGAGACGGAAATGATTCTCAGCCAAGTGAACACGGCGGAGGCCAACCAGTCTCTGACCGTGGCGAAATTCTACAAGCGCATGGGAAAAACCCGTGCAGCGGCCATTTATCTCAATGAAGCGCTCAAATATGGCTCTGCCGAGGTGTCTGCGGAAGCGCGCACACTGCTCGCTGAACTTGCCGCCGAAGATCCAGACGGTGTGGCCGAGGCGCGGAAGAACCCAGGGCAGGATTACACAGCCCTGACCGCGCAAAATTTGAAATCGCGCTCAGATTATGTTGGGCCGCTGGCACCAGATCTGGCACGTCTGAGCCAGAAACCGAAGATGCGCACAGGGGATGATGGTTTCATGCCCATCCCACTCCAGGAGCCAACCTTGCCGCTGCGTCCAGGTGCCACCGCTCCAGGGGCGGGGTCGCTGCTGCCGCCGGTTCCAGAAACGGAAAAGCCCGCGTTGCTGCCGGTCCCACCTGCCCCCATGGTGCCACCAGTCCCCGGTGGCGGCACACTGCCAGTGCCACCGCCCCCCGCCGCCGTGAAGCCCGCGTCATAATTCTTGCGCATGCTGACGACGCAGGCCATAGGCTACCGCGTTCATTTTTCATAACTCATCTTGGATGAAACAGATTCTCCTTCTTCTGGCACCGCTCTGCCTTCTGCTTCCCGGCTGTGCCGGCTACTCTCTCGGGGCTCAAAAGCCCGTGCAAATGCGGCACATCACCAAGCTTGCGGTGCCCACATTTGAAAATCTCACCCTGGAGCCACGTTTGGCGGTTCTCGTAACCAATGCCCTCATCAAGCAACTACAGAACCACGGATCCTACCAGATCGTCGCCAGACGAGATGCAGAGGCCGTCCTCGAAGGAAAAATACAGAACATTCAGCGCGCCCAGTTCCGCTCTGACCGAAACAACATCCTGCGGACATCGCAGATCCAGGCCACTCTCCTTTGCGATTTCACTGTCAAAGAGTCAGGTTCGGGCAAGCTTCTGCGCTCTGGGGCCAGTTCGGCTATCTCTAACATGATCATTGATGCCAACATGCAGCTTTCAGAAACGCAGTTGTTGGAAGATCTTGCCCAGCAGCTTGCTTTCCCGGTGGCCGATGAACTTTCCGAGGGCTGGTAACTCCCTCTTCCACACATGCAGCCAGGTCTCGATCCAAGCGCGGACCAAGTCTCGCAGGACGATACTGAGCCAGAGCTGGTGACGCCTAGTGGCAGGTTGAAGTCCGGCCTTCACCTAGTCGCCACGCCGATCGGCAACTTGCGGGACATCACCCTGCGGGCGTTGGACACACTACGAACGGCCGACCTCGTCGCCTGCGAAGACACGCGGCACTCTGGCATGCTTTTGAAGCACCACGACATTCGCGCTCGCTTGATCAGCCTGAACGAGCACAACGAGGCACTGCGAATCCCTCAGTTAATCGAACACATTCGTCAGGGCGGTAGTGTGGCGCTGATTTCGGACGCTGGCATGCCCACGGTGTCAGATCCAGGCCAGCGACTCGTCGGAGCTACGGTTGGTGCTGGGCTGCATGTGGAGGGCATTCCCGGCCCCAGTGCCGTGCTCACCGCACTTGCCGCCTCGGGCCTGCCAACCACGCCGTTTTACTTCGGCGGCTTCCTGCCACACAAAAAAGGAGCCCGAACCACCGAGCTGACGGCCGCCCTCCAGCGAGACTGCACCAGCGTGTTTTTTGAGAGTCCCTACCGCCTAGCCGATACGCTAGCGATCCTTGCCGAAGCTGCGCCGGATCGCCGGATCGTCGTGGCGCGTGAACTGACGAAAAAGTTTGAGGAATTCCGGCGTGGTCCGGCAGGCATCCTGCTATCTCATTATCAGACCAAGCCACCCAAAGGTGAAATCACTCTCCTCATTGCCCCTGTCGAGCCGCCTAAATGGCTCACATGGTGAACCATTGTTTTAATTGCACTACCTCATGGAAACACCCGCCAACTGCGCCGTCCAAAACACCAGCGAAAGCCTCAAACTCTCGATCACCAACCACCTACGCTTCACGCTGGGAGCCTACGTTGAGTCCGCCAGTGAGAACGACTGGTTCGTCGCCACCTCCCTGGCCGTACGTGATCGTGTGATGGAGCGCGCCACGGAGTCCCGCACCAAGCACCGCTCCCAGGGCGTGCGCCGAGTGCATTATCTCTCGCTGGAGTATCTCATGGGCCGTCTGCTGGAAAACAACCTGCGCAACTCCGGCCTCTACGACATCACCAAACAGGCGCTCACTGAAATGGGCAAGGATCTCGACACGCTGCTGCAGAAGGAACCGGACATGGGCCTCGGCAATGGCGGCCTCGGGCGCCTCGCCGCCTGCTTCATGGACTCCCTCAGCACGCTGGACCTGCCCGCCATCGGCTACGGTATTCATTATGAGTTCGGTCTCTTCCGCCAGGAGTTCGTGAACGGCAAACAAGTCGAGCACCCTGACGCATGGATGCGCGACGGAAGCCCCTGGAAGATCGCACGCCCGTCCTATCGCCAGACCGTGCATCTTTATGGCAAGGTCATTCAAAAATTCGATGCGCTCGGCCATCCTCATCATGAATGGGTCGATACAAAGTGCCTCCTCGGCCTGCCGTGGGACATTCCTATCGTCGGCTACGACAGCAGCACCGTGAACGTGCTTCGACTTTGGCAGGCGCAGGCTGACGAGGACTTTAACTTCAAGGTCTTCAACGAAGGCAGCTATGTGGATGCCTTGCGGGAGAAGGCCATCGCGGAAACCGTCTCCAAGGTGCTCTATCCGAACGACTCCACCGAGTCCGGCAAAGAACTTCGCCTCGTGCAGCAATATTTCTTTGTCGCGTGCTCGCTGGCCGACATCGTTCGCCGCTTCAAAAACGGCTACAGCCTTCCCTGGAGCGAGTTCCCCTCCAAGGCCGCCGTCCAGCTCAACGACACGCATCCTGCTGTCGCCATACCCGAGCTCATGCGCATCCTCGTGGATGAAGAGAAGCTCGAATGGAGCCTGGCTTGGAGCATCTGCCAGAAAACCTTCTCCTACACCAACCACACGCTGCTCCCCGAGGCACTGGAAACCTGGAGCACCGTGCTCTTTGAGCGCGTCCTGCCACGCCATCTCCAGATCATCTTCGAGATCAATCACCGCTTTCTCACCGGTGATGTCGAGGCCCGCTGGCCCGGTGATTCGGAGAAAAAGCGCGTCCTCTCGCTCATTGAGGAACGTGGCGGCGGCAAGCACGTCCGCATGGCTCATCTCTCCGTCCTCGGTGGCCACGCCACCAACGGCGTCGCCGCTCTGCACACCCGCCTGCTTTGCGAGCGACTCTTCCCCGAGTTTTTCGAGCTTTATCCCGACCGCTTCCTCAATCTCACCAACGGCGTCACCTTCCGCCGCTGGCTCGACGTGTGCAATCCGCAGCTCTCCGCCCTCATCACTGAGTCCATCGGCTCAGGTTGGCTCAAGGACTCGTCCAAACTGCGCGAACTCGATCGCTTCGCTGACGACTCTTCCTTCCGTGAGCGCTTCCAGCAGATCAAGCGCGGACACAAGGTCCACCTAGCCAAGATCATCCAGGATACCTGCGGCGTTAGCGTCAGTCCAGACGCCCTCTTCGACGTGCAGATCAAGCGCCTACACGAGTACAAGCGCCAGCACCTCAATCTCATCCACATCGTCAGCCTCTACCGCCGTCTCCTGGAAAACCCGCAGCTCGACATCGCTCCGCGCGTCTTCATTTTCGGTGCCAAGGCCGCCCCCGGCTACTACCTCGCCAAAAACATCATCCACGCGATCAACGCCCTCGCGGCCAAGGTGAACCATGACCCGCGCATCGGCGGCAAGCTGAAGGTCATCTTCATGCCAAACTATGGCGTCTCCATCGCCGAGCGCATCATTCCCGCTGCCGATCTCTCCGAGCAGATCTCCACGGCGGGCAAAGAAGCCTCCGGTACCGGCAACATGAAACTCGCCCTCAACGGTGCCCTCACCATCGGCACCCTCGACGGTGCCAACGTTGAAATCCTGGAGGAAGTCGGGCCGGACAACATCTTCATCTTCGGCCTCACCGTCGAAGGCGTCACCGATCTCTACGCTCGCGGCTACAATCCCTGGGACTTCTACTGGGCCAGCGAAGACCTGCGACTCAGCCTCGACTGGCTGGCCTCCGACTACTTCACCGGCAACCAGGACGAGTTCAAGCCCCTGCGCGACAGCCTCCTCACCCATGGTGACCCCTTCCTCGTCATGGCCGACTACGAAGCCTACGCCGCCAGCCAAGCCGAGGTGGACAAAGCCTACCGCGATCAGCCCCGCTGGCAGAAGATGGCCATCCACAACACGGCCCGCGTCGGCAAATTCAGCAGCGACCGCACCATCCTCGAATACGCCGAAAAAGTCTGGAAGCTGCCACAGGTCGGGGTCTGACCAGCCCACTCATGTGATGGCAATCCGGGTGTGGACGCGCACCCACCCGGCCAATATTTGGACCTAAAATTCGGCGAGCAACCATTGGCACGCTAGACCACTAAGCCTTTCCTTGAGCGTTGAAAAAATGATACTCGGCAGGGTAACCCACCGAGCGCGAGCGTCTGCTGCAAAGTTTTACCGCCGCTTCTTCTTTTTCCGACCGGTGAGGATGGCGCGGGCGCGGTCCTCGTCGTCGAGGGCTGTGGTGTATTTGTAGCTGAAGCCGTCTAGCTTCCGACGCTCAATCTTCTGGCCAATCAGGCGCTCAATGGAGGCTACGTTCATCAACTCATCTGCGGCAAAGAGGGTGAAGGCATCACCCTCTTTCTGCGCACGACCGGTGCGGCCGATGCGGTGGACGTAGTCCTCGGAATGCTCGGGGACCATGTAGTTGATGACGTGGGTGACACCGCTGACATCAATGCCACGTGCGGCGAGGTCGGTGGCAACGATGATCTCGAACTCGCCACTGCGGAAGCCCTGGAGGGCGCGTTCGCGGTCCTTCTGGCCGATGTCGCTGTGCATGACCGCGGCTTTGTATTCGCCGAGGCGGTCGATGGCGGAGAAGACCTGATCGGCCTGCGCCTTGGTGCGGGTAAAGATCATGACGCTCTCGAAATGGGTCTGCTTTAAGATCGCAAGGAGCAATTCCTCGCGCTGATCGCTCGCCACTGGGTACATGTAATGGCTGACGGTCTCGGCAGCGGAGAAACGGATACCGACTTCGACGCTTTCGGGGTCTTTAAGGGCGAAGTCAGCGAGGTTCTTGATCTGCGGTGGCATGGTAGCCGAGAAAAACAGCGTCTGGCGCGTGGCAGGTGTTTTTTCGACAATGCGGCGCACGTCGGGCAGGAAGCCCATGTCGAGCATGCGATCCACTTCGTCCAAGATAAGCACCTCGACATGGCGTAAGTCAGCGATGCCCTCGCCCATGAAGTCGAGCAGACGGCCCGGTGTGGCGACGACGATATCGACACCTTCCTGGAGGCCTTTGCGCTGTTTTTCGTAACCGACTCCGCCGTGGACAAGCAAGACGCGCAGGCCGGAGTGCTTGCCGTATTTTTCAAACTGCTCGACGACCTGGGCAGCGAGCTCGCGCACAGGTTCGAGCACCAGGACGCGGAATTTGCCGGGAGCGCCGAGACGAGTGAGCGTCGGGAGGGCAAAGGCGGCGGTCTTGCCAGTGCCGGTCTGGGAGGCTCCGACAACGTCTTTTCCGGTCAGGATGATGGGAATGGATTTCGCCTGGATCTCCGTGGGCTTTTCATAGCCTGTTTCACGCACGGCCGCGAGGATGGCAGGGGAAAGGCCGAGGACTTCAAAAGCCTCGGGATAAGGGCCTTCCGGCACGGGTGGAGGAGCAGGCGGGGCGACCGGGGAATGGTTTTCGCGGGCGGGGCGTTCTTCGCGTGGTCCGCGTTCGCGTCCGCCACCACCAGGGCGCTCACCACGCTCACGACCACGAGGCGGGCGACCTCCACGCTCTGGGCGCTCAGGACGCTCACCACGCCCGCCCGTGGGAGAGCGGCGAGGGCGGTCGTCACGTTTTTCGAAGCGGGCTGGGCGTTCCCCCTGCGGTTTGTGCTCTGCGGGGGCGTCATGCGCACGTTTGTGGGCATGAATTGTGGGCGCGTGGGGCGTTGCTTCCTTGCTCTCAGTTTTCTTGCCTTTGCCGAGGCTCAGCACTTTCTTCAAGCCGGACTTCAGGCGGCTGAGCATGGAGGTTTTCTTCGGGGCGGAATCGGTGCGGCGGGGGGTGGTCACAAGCGTGTCTGGAAGGATAAGGCGGGGTCTATCGGCCAGTTTGATGGACAATGCAAACCCGCAGACAAGCACCGGGCCGCTGTGGCTAGAGCTTCATGGCGTAATGCACCTGCCTGCCCACTTCCTCAAAACCGCAGCTCGGGTAGAGGTGCTGACCGATGGCGTTGGAGGCCATGGTTTCGATCTGGGCGATCTTAATGCCTTCTTCGCGCATGAAATCGATCGCGTGCATGATCAGCCGACGGCCCAGGCCAAGACCTCGGGCGGCCTCGACCACCGCCAGATTTGGGATGCGGCCTTTGCCATTGAGTCGGTCCAGACGGATAGTGATGTAGCCCATCAGTTCTCCCTCGCGCTCGGCCACGAAGCAGCCTTCAGCACAAGCGGCCACGTC
This sequence comes from Verrucomicrobiaceae bacterium, assembly GCA_964201265.1. Taxonomy (GTDB): domain Bacteria; phylum Verrucomicrobiota; class Verrucomicrobiia; order Verrucomicrobiales; family Verrucomicrobiaceae; genus Prosthecobacter. The sequence goes on along the minus strand of CAXNGR010000144.1, from coordinate 508 downwards.
ATCGTCAATGTGATCAGCCTTGCGGGCTTTCCAGTCCCGTCCGTTCCAGACGCCAAATTTGTGCTCCAGCATCTGCTCCAGAGCCACGCTGCCGAAAGATTCGACCGTGATGCGTCGCAGCTCAGGCAGGTCGCTGGCACGGTAGGCGCGGATGAGAAGCGGAGCGTCATTCATGGCGTTTCAGACGGTTAAAGTTGGGCAACAGAGGGCGTGCAGCGCTGTCAGGCAAGGCATGAATCACGCAAATGGCACGAGTCTTGCGAAATGTGTGGGTGTGAACAACGTTTAAGGTCACGTTATTTCGGAGTTGCGAATATATTAGTTTGTATCATTCTTGTTGGAACATGCAGTTTTTTGAACGGAATCCCGAACTTATCCGCTCAACAGCACGCCTGCTGAGGGCTGCTGCTTGTGTCTTGATGGGCGGATTTTTTAGCCAATGCACCTCATCCTCACCCAAGGGGGCCGTGGTTGTCAGCGTGAAAGATCAAAAGCTGGGTATTTACAG
>CAXNGR010000143.1:0-8004 GCA_964201265.1 Verrucomicrobiaceae bacterium | reverse complement strand
GCCGTCGTGCGCGGCAGTGATTACGGCAAGGTCGTCGAGCCTGGCAATCCGAGTGCGAGCAAGCTGATCAAGGCCGTCAATCACGTCGCTGGAGTCGAGGCGATGCCGAAGAAGGGCGACAAGCTGCCCGCGCCGCAGATCGCCGCGCTGGAGAAATGGATCAGCCTGGGCCTGCCCTGGCCAGCGGAGGCAGAAGTGGCTGATCATGCGGCGCCGAAGGCCGATCCGATGCAGCATTGGGCTTTCCTGCCGGTGAAGGCGGATCGTTCCAAAACCATCGACGAGCTCGTCGGGGCCAAATTGAAGGCGGCAGGACTCGATTTCGCACCACGGGCCGATTCGCGCACGCTGACGCGCCGCCTGCATCTCACCCTCACCGGACTGCCGCCGAAGTCGGGAGAAGCGGATCAAGCCGACGCGAACGCCCTCATTCAAAAACTTCTCTCCTCACCGGCCTACGGTGAGCGCTGGGCGCGCGTCTGGCTCGATGTGGTGCGTTACGCGGACACCAATGGCTACCAGGTCGCCGGACGCTCGAATTTCTACCCTTACGCCTACACTTACCGCGACTGGATCGTGAAGTCGCTCAACGAGGACATGCCGTATGACCAGTTTGTGAGCTACCAGCTCGCGGCGGATCGTCTCACGGCGGCCACGCCGAATTCGCCGCATCTCGCGGCGCTGGGCTTCTACAATGTTGGCGAGCGCTTCATCAACGACCGCGTGCTCATCGCCGATGACCGCATTGATGTCGTGGGTCGCGGGCTGATGGGTCTCACGGTGGCTTGTGCGCGCTGCCACGATCACAAATTCGATCCCATCCCCAGCCGCGACTACTACGCGATGTTCAGCATCTTCAACAGCAGCGACGAGCCGGACGAGCCCGCCATGCCCATCATCGGCAAAGCCGCTAACGAGCAGGAAGCCAAAGATTACGAGGCAAAGATCGCGGAGATCGAAAAGAAGGCGCTCGACTTCAAACGCACTGTTTACGACGAGTTCCGCCAGCCGGAGCGCCTCACCGAGTACCTCGTCTTTGCGCAGGAAACCGTGGGCATCGCGGATAGCACTGTGTTCAGGGGCAAAGCCGGCCAGATGAAGCTGCGTGATCGCGTGGCAGACCAGTGGCGTGACTTTTTAAAGCGCCATGCGCTCAATGCAAAGCCGCATGCTGCGATGGTCGCGTGGAAACGCTTCGCCGAGCTGCCTGCGGGTGAGTTTGCCGCCAAGGCACCTGCGATTGCCCAAGAACTCGCCAAACCGGAAAGCGGCTGCTCGCCGGAGATCGCCGCCACCTTTGCCAAAGCGCCTCCGAAGTCGATGAAGGACGTCGCCAACACCTACGCGCGGATCATCCTCGACAGCAAGGTGGAGCCGGTGCGCCAGCTCATGCAGGACAAGCTCTCGCCCATGTCCGTGCCCGTCGAAGGCGCGGACGCCTTCTTCACGCGCAAGGACCGCGAGACCGTGGTGCGCCTGGAAAACGAGCGCTCGAAGCTCGACAGCACGCATGCCGGCGCGCCACCGCGCGCGATGGTGCTGCTCGATAAACCGAAGCCCAACGACGTGCGCATTTACATCCGCGGCAATCCCGCGCGACAGGGCGATCCTGCGCCGCGCGCGTGGCTCACGATGTTTGGCGGCAAGAAGTTCACAGAAGGCAGCGGCCGGCTCGAACTGGCCCAGCACATCGCCAGCAAGGACAATCCTCTCACGGCGCGTGTCATCGCGAACCGCGTGTGGATGCAGCACTTCGGCAGGCCGCTCGTCTCGCAGCCCAGCGACTTCGGTGTGCAGACGCCGAAGCCCGTTCAGGCTGATTTGCTCGACTATCTAGCCGCCTACCTCATGGAAAACGGCTGGAGCCTGAAAAAGCTGCACACGCTCATCCTCAGCAGCCGCACCTGGCAGCAGAGCAGCCGCGCCACGCCTGAAAAACTCACGAAGGACGCCGAGAACGATCTCCTCAGCCGCTTCAACCGCCAGCGCCTCGATTACGAGACGATGCGCGATGCCATCCTCGCCGCCACGGGCGAACTGGATGCCGCGAAACAAGGCGGACGTGCCGTCGAGCTGAACGCGAAGGACGCTGACACTCGCCGCACGCTTTACCTCAAAGTGGACCGCTACGATCAGGCCAGCGTGCCCGCGATGTTTGACTTCGCTAATCCCGACAGCCACAGCCCGCAGCGCTTCAACACCACCGTGCCGCAGCAGGCGCTCTTTTTGATGAACAGCCCCTTCATGCGCGCCCGTGCCGATGCCATCGCCAAGGCCACGCCGCTGAAAGGCAGCACGCTCGATTCCGAGGCCATCCGCGCGATGTATCAGCGCATCCTCGCCCGCGATCCGAAGCCCGATGAAGTCGAGCTGGCCCAGCGCTTCGCGGCGGATGCCGACGCGCTCAATGGTGAAAAACCCTTCCGCTGGAGCTACGGCTCGATGAAGCTCTCCCGCACGCCGGATGGCAAACCCGCCTTCGCCGAGTTCCAGCCTTTCGCCCACCTCACCGAACGCGGTGGCGGCGGACAGAAGCTCTGGAGTCCGAGTGAGAAAATCCCCAGCGCCGATCCGACATGGGGCCACGCCTTCTGGGCCAACTACGGCGGCCATGCCGCGCCCAAAGACCTCGCTGTCACCGCCCGCTGGCATGTGCCCACGGATATGAAAGTCTCCATCGACGCCGTTTTAAGCCGCAGCACCGACCGTGGCGACGGCGTCCGCGCCTGGATTCACAACAGCCGCACCGGCGTCGTTTCCGAATACTTCTGCACGCCGCAGAACAAGAAAGTGCCCACCCAGATCACCACCGACGTGAGGCGCGGCGACATCGTAAGTTTCCTCGTTCACAACGAAGCCAGCACCGACAGCGACAGCTTCGACTGGCAGCCGCAAATCACCCGCACTGACAACGGCGAAGTCCTCACCCACGCCAAAAACGACTTCTGCGACGCCAGCCGCTGGCCCTTCGGCCGCCAAAAGCCGCAGCAGCCCCTCAGCCAGCTCGCGCAGGTGCTCATGATCAGCAACGAGTTCATGTTTGTGGATTGAGGGTTTTCATGTGGGTCAGGCATGTTTGCCTGACTCGGGTGCGCCGGGCATTCTGCCCTGTTCCTGGTTTGCGGGCAGAATGCCCGCGTCACTTGTGACAGGCAAAATGCCTGTCCTACCTGCCACGCGCTCGTCATGCGGCCACAACAACAAAACCACTTTGCCCTCGACACCACCACACGCGGTTCGGTATCATGCAGCCCATGAAGTCGATTCTTCGTGCCAGCGTTCTCCTGTCCTCTTTCGGACTGCTCATCGGCTGCGTCTGGTTTACGCATCAGCAGGCCAATCCGGTCATCATGCCAGGTTCCAAGAACATCAGCCATCTCATCTCCCCTGCCGAAAGCCAGAAAGCATCGCAAACCGTTATGCCCGGCTCCAAAAGCGGCACTTTGATCATGTCAGGTAGCAAATCCTTCACGGGCGCGACCACGATCAGCGCAGGAGCGCTGCAAACCGGCAAGCCTGCTCCTGATCTCATGCCCAGCTCGAAACTCGGCATCTTCCGCATGAACCTGGCGGCGCCGCCGTCCCAAAAGCCATGAACTTGCGATCAAAACTCGCTCGCGTAGCCGCACTGGCATTCTCGTTAGCACTGCTGGCAAGCCATGCGTGGCCGTTGCGAGCCATGACAGCAACCACCATGGACAACAGCAATGTTGAGCGCTGGATAGATGCGGGAATGAATGAGGTCTGTCGTCTGGCGGCTCCAGTTCCGCAGTTGCTCTTTTCACTGCCTCCTTCAGTGTTTAAAACGGACTCGTTTACTCTCTCTTGGCTGTCAGGTCCTGAGCTTCAACCCTTCCAAGGATGCCTGAATCCCGATGCCCGACTCATTGACCTCACCAACAAAGTGGCTGTTCTCGATCCAATCTTCAATGAACTGCTGACAACGGACGGTTTGATTATCACACAACGCCCTGCGGATCCCATACCTGCTTGCCACGTTCTTTACAGCTACCGCTACCACGATAAACCTGCGTGGGAATCCTTCTGGCTAAAAAGTCTGCCTGTGCCGACCGCCATACGCTCAATCGCATTCACGACAAAGTTCTTGGATGAAGACGGCAAGCCGTCTTTGAACCTCCCACATAGGTTCCTGGAGCCTGCGGTAGAATGCGCCTGTTCATTCATGCCAGCTCTGTACTTTAACCAGCCATGAACTTGCGATCCAAACTCGCTCGCGTAGCCGCACTGCTATTCTCGCTCACCTTGCTCGCGGGTTATGTGGTCTATTCACATAGCACGCCGAACACGCCACCACCCGACCCGCTGGGTTTGAATGATGTCGAATCGAGGCAGGAACCGGACCCGTTTGCTTTTAGCGGCACGGTGAAGGCCGATAACACCTCGCCCTCTTCTGAACGTCCTGCGAATGAACTCCGCATCATCAGCTCCAAGGTCATCAACCAGCCGGTGTTTTCCGTGCATCAACACCCGAGGCCATCGTTTAAAGCGCTCTTCCACCTTTGGAACAGTTCGAATGGCCCTGCGGTTCACTACGTTGATCCAAACATACGCTTCCACATGTTTGGTATTCATCTGGAGCCGCTTTACTCAGACGATCCTTCACCCCCAAAGTGAACCTCCCCACCGTCATCCTCTCCACCGGCCTGAGCATCCTGTTTCTCGTGGTGCTGTTTCGTCCGCTGGAAAAACTATTTCCGGCGCGTGAGGGGCAGAAGTTCATGCGTCCGGCCTTCTGGACCGATTTGTTCTTCCTGCTCGGCCAATATCTGCTGTGGAGCGGCCTTGTGTTCTGGGCGCTGAGTCATTTTCGTGGCTGGCTGGATGGCTTCGTGCCGCAAAAATTCCGCACAGCCGTCGCGGCGCAGTCGTGGTGGCTGCTGGCCCTTGAAATGATCGTGCTGAGCGACTTCATCATCTACTGGGCGCATCGCTTGCAGCATGCAGTGCCGTTTTTGTGGCGATTTCACTCGATCCATCACAGCGCGGAGCACCTCGATTGGTTGGCGGCGCATCGGGAGCATCCGCTCGACACGATTTACACCGTCGGCCTCATTAACCTGCCTGCGTTCATCCTCGGCTTTCCGTTGGAGACATTGGCCGGGTTTCTCGCCTTCCGCGGGCTGTGGGCCATCTTCATCCATTCAAATGTGCGTCTGCCCATCGGTCCGCTGCGCATGATCATCGGTGCGCCGGAGCTGCATCACTGGCATCACGACAAAGCCCGCGATGCGGGCAACTACGCGAACATCTCACCGCTGATGGACATCCTCTTTGGCACCTACCGTTGTCCTGATCACGAACCCGAGGCATTCGGCATCCATGAGCCGATTTCTAAGCACTACCTCGGTCAGCTCTGGCATCCGTTTCGCCCGAAGAGGTGAAATAGCGAAACTCGTGAGAGTTCCGCCGATGCGAGAGAGTCGCCATGCTCGGAATGCTGACGCATTCCGCTACGGGGGATGGACTTTCCCGCTCCAGGTCGGCAAACTGCCCCCGAAATGGCAAGATAAGCCCTTCCTTGTCGTACATGCCGCTGAAACAAGCCTCAATTAACTCACCCAACGCACACCATGTTCCGCATTCCTGGAGTTCCCGGTAAAGACCTTTGTGACAACCATCTCGGCAGCACGCGCCGTGACATTCTCCGCGTCGGTGGTGCGGGAATCATGGGCCTCACGCTCAACAACATCCTGCGTGGTCAGGCCATGGCGAACACCTCGCCGAACGCAGGCCGCGCTGGCTGGGGCAAAGCAAAGCATGTCCTCATGATCTACCTCCAGGGCGGCCCCTCGCACCTCGATCTTTGGGACCCGAAGGAAAATGTGCCGGACAAGGTGCGCAGCGCTTTCAAAACGATCCCAACTAAGGTGCCCGGCAAGCACTTCACCGAGATCCTTCCCGGCTTGGCGAAGGTGAACGACAAGTTCACCATGATCAATTCGATGAGCTACACGCCTAACGGGCTCTTCAATCACACCGCCGCGATCTATCAAATCATGACCGGCTACACGACGGACAAGGTCAGCCCCTCCGGCCAGCTCGAGCCGCCAAACGCGAAGGACTTCCCGAACTTCGGCTCGAACATCATCCGCCTGAAGCCACCGACCGAGCCGATGCTCCCCTTTGTGCAGCTTCCGCGTCCCTTGCAGGAATCCAACGTCGTCGGCAAAGGCGGCGGTGCGGGTTTCCTCGGCAAGGCCTACGATCCTTACACGCTCTTCCCCGATGGTGACGATCTCGACATGGGCAAGATGGACCGCATCAAAATCGAAGACCTGCAACTGCGCCCCGACCTCTTCAGCGTGCGCCTGGAGCGCCGCGCGAAGCTACGTGATGCCATCAACGACCAGATGCCCGCCATTGAAGCCGCTACGAAGGATCTCAGCCTCGACAGCTATTACAGCCAGGCTTTGAACCTCATCTCCAGCGGTCGTGCCCGCGACGCCTTTGCCCTCGACCGCGAGCCTGAAAAACTCCGCGACCGCTATGGCCGCAACACCTTCGGTCAAAGCTGCCTGCTCGCCCGTCGCCTGCTCGAAGCTGGCACTCGCGTTGTTGAAGTCATCTGGCCCAAGGTCGCCAACTCCGACAACCACAGCTGGGACCACCACGTCGGCCTCACCGAGCGCATGAAGAACAAATCCGGCCCCATGCTCGACCAGGGCCTCAGTGCCCTCTTTGACGATCTGGACGCCTCCGGTCTGCTCGACGAAACCCTCGTCGTCGCCCTCGGCGAATTCGGTCGCAGCCCAGAAAAGGGCGTGTCCACCTCCGGCAACGGCAACAGCGCCGACGGTCGCGACCATTGGCCTTATTGCTACACCGCCATCGTCGGCGGCGCTGGCATCAAGCGCGGCTACGTCCACGGCAAATCCGACAAAACCGGCTCCGCGCCGACCGAAGACGCCGTCCACCCGATGGAACTCCTCGCCACCATCTACCACAGCGTCGGCATCGACCCCGAAACGGTCGTCTATAACCACCTTAACCAGCCGCGTGAGCTGGTGAAGGCCAAGCCGGTGACGAAACTCTTCGCGTAGTCGGTTTCATCCCATGAACACTTCTCGCGGCACTCTGCGCTTCCACGCGGATGGCCGCGAATCGTTTCTGGAGCACACGCGGGATGAGATTCGCGAGGAACTGCTACAAAAAGCACTCCCGCGAACTGCATGCCGCGAATTTTCTACGCCGTTGGTGGCTGCGCTGGCGGATCGAGCGCGAGGCAACTCGCCGCGCCTCTGCCGAGGTGTCGCCAAACAGGGCGTTGTTCGTGACGCAGCGCTGAAGGCTCCAACCAGCCCCTCAAGCGCCCTTCAGGCGCTCCTGCTTCAGTGCTTCGTAAGGCTTGTTGAGAATCTCGAGGTTCTCGGGTGTCCACCCGCTTTTGAAGTCTTCGATCGTGAAGGCTGGAGCCACTACCTCTGGCTCCAGCGCCCGGCCAAGGCACATCAGATCAAGCATGTCTCCCGTGTCGCTCTTGAGGACGAGTTCAAATGCTGTGCAGGGAAAGCGTCGCGGCTCACCAGACTCGTCTGGCTCGTATTCATACAAGATCTGGCCGGAGATGAAGAGCACACGTCCGTCAACGAGTTCCAGGAAAAAGTTGGAGCCTTCGTCCTCGGTCTCCTCCACTTGGAAGGCGCGACGAGCATGATAAACTTCGCGGCGGACGAGGTTTTTTGCCTCCAGTTCGGCGATGAGTTCCGCCGTGCTTTTGCACGCTTCACGCAGGTCCGTGTCTGTCGCAAACCAGAAGCGCAGCGCTGCGTAGCCCACACCCACGAGCGTCCCGATCAAAAGCACGGCAGTCCACCAGGGCCAGTCTTTGTCGTTGGGATACCAGGTGTAAACCCTGTCCGCGACCACAAACAGCGGGGCGAGAACGATCAGATTGGCGATGAACCAGCGGAGGACAGTCGGCATGACGGGCCACTGTGACACCAAGCCGCCAAGAACGGAACTTTTTTCCGGTCGGCGGTCGTT
>CAXNGR010000142.1:0-8006 GCA_964201265.1 Verrucomicrobiaceae bacterium | reverse complement strand
CCCGAGGCCTAGGAAGGTGAGAGAGAATCGGTAACCCATGAAAGTGCGATGCACGAGGTTCAGGAGAGCCAAACAAGAACGTCCTTCAAAGTCTAGCCGTTCAGCGTTTCCCCTTCCGACTTCGCGATCACCACGGCACCGACGGTATCACCGAAGACGTTCACGGTGGTGCGGGCCATATCGAGGGGGCGATCGATGGTGAGGATGAGGCCGAGCGAGGCTTTGATGGCGTCCTCGCTGAAGCCGGCGTTTTGCATGATGATGATGATGGCCACCAAACTGGCCGCCGGGATGCCGGCGACGCCGATGCTGCTGACGAGTGCGAGCAGGACGACGATGAACTGCTGCGTGAGGCTCATGTCGATGCCAAGCACCTGCGCGGCAAAGACGACGACGACACATTCGTAGAGCGCGGTGCCGTTCATGTTCACCGTGGCACCCAGCGGGATGACAAAAGAGGCCACACGCTCGCTCACGCCGGATTCCTCCCGAATGCAACGCATGGTAACGGGGATGGTGGCGGTGGAAGAGGCGGTGGAGAAGGACATGAGCAGCGAATCACTCATGTTTTTGAAATGCTGGAGCGGAGAGGCTCCGGCGAGCTTGAGCACGATGGGCAGGATGACGAGCGTGTGCAGGAGCAAAGCGCCAACGACCGTCAAAACGTAGGGCACGAGGTTTTGTAGCACACCTACGCCGACCTCCGCGATGGCCGGGATGACGAGGCAAAACACTGCGATCGGCGTGAACTTCATCACCCAGGTGGTGATGAGCGTCATCACATCCGCGAGCTGGTTGAAAACGTCCCGCAAGGCGGCGGGAGGCCCACCTGGCACGAGCACCATCGCGATGGCAAACAGAATGCTGAAAACGATGATGGCGAGCAGATCGCCCTTCGCGCAGGCTTCGATGACGTTCGTGGGAATGGCGCGGCGGATGATGTCCACCAGCGAGGAGGCTCCGCCTTGGGCGCCCTTCATCACCTCACCCACCTCGTTGGCGCTTTTGCTTTGCAGCGCACCGTCCATCGCGGCTTTGAGCGTGGGGTTGGGCTTGCCATCGCTGCCGAGGCCGGGCTTGAGGGTGTTCACCATGAGAAGGCCCACACAGACGGCGGTGAGGCTGCCGAAGAGATAATAAGCCCACGTCTTCAAACCCATGCGGGCAAAGCCATCGAGCGATTTCAGTCCCGCGATGCCGCTGATGATACTGGCGACGACGAGCGGCACGATGACCATCTTCAAACCACGCAAAAACAGGTCCGAGACGAATCGGCAGGCTTCAAGGACCGTCTTGATCCACTCCGGCGCGGCTCCTTCCGCCGGATGCGCGATCTTTTGGAGAATCATGCCAACGCCGACTCCGGCGACGAGAGCGATGACGATGGGCCAGTGATTGTGGCCGTGAGTGGTCTTGGCGGGAGAAGCAGTGGACATCGGCGCTCTATCTAGCCGAGATCCTGCCGTGCTGGAAGGTAAAAAAGAAGCCGCCCGCATCCCCTGTTTTGGCGATGCGAGCGGCGAAGGAGTTTCTTTGAGAAGCGCTGGTTTACAGCACGGGAATCTGGCGCGGTTTTGCCACTTCCTTGAGCGGCAGGCGCAGGGTGAGCACGCCGTCTTCGAGCTTCGCGGTCATCTTGTCTTCTTCCACCGGCGTGTTGAGGCGCAGGCGGAGGAGGTAGCTGAGCGGGGAGAGCTCGCGGTGGAGGGCTTTCATGTCTTCCGGCACGGTGGTGTTGCGCTCGCCGCGAACGGTGAGGATGTTGTCCTCAAGGTCGAGCTTCACGCCGCTTTTCGGCACGCCGGGCATCTCGACGCGGACTTCGTAGGCCTCGGCGTTGCCGTTGACGTTGTAGAGCGGCTTGCGCAGCGATTCGGTGACGCCGGAGGTGGCGGGGGCGCAGGGGCGGGGGGAGCAGGTGGTGTTCATGAGTTGTAAAAAGGTGAGAAGTTAGAAGTGAGAGGTTAGTTTAGGGCGATGCTGCGGGGTTTGCGGTGCTCGGCCTTCGGCAGGGTCACACGCAGGATGCCGTCTTCAAGTTTCGCGGCGATGGCTTCGACGTTGACGCCATCGGGCACGGACACGGAGCGGGTGAGGCTGTAAGAGCTTTCGGTGTCGCCGTTCTTCTCGCGCTTTTCGGCGGAGACGGTGAGCAGCCCGTTGTTCAGCTCGATCTTCACGTCTTCCTTCTTCACGCCGGGCACTTCGAAGCTGGCGAAGTAGTTGTCTTTGTCCTCATGGACATCGACAGCTAGCCTGTCGCCAGTCACGCCGGGGAAGACTTCGCCGAGGTTGTTGATGAAGTGGCTTAGCGATGGCAGTCCGGCAAACGGATGGCGGAACCATTCTTCGAAGTCGGAAACGCGGCCGAGGCTGGAAGGGTTGGTGCGGATGAGTTTCATGGTCTGGATGGGTAGGGTTTGAGTTTTGGGTTGGAATTGAGTTCCGCACAATACCCATGCATCAGCCGTGCCAGACCATGTTCGGTGGAGCTGGAAGCCTTGAATTTACAAGGCTCCAGCGTGTTCATGCCCCTTTGCCACCCTCTTCAAGACGCGGCTCAATGTGCCAAAAGGAGCCGTGTGACGGCACACCTGTGTGCCATTTTTGCCAAAGTGGTCCGCACATTCCTCTGTGCGGCGCATGGCGGAAAAAACTTTCGCAGGGAAGCCGCGCTGTGCCGCTTTGCGGACATTCGGCATGATGAGACAAGGCGGAACTCCGCACAGAGGATTGCCTGCGGCGCGCTTCGCGAGGTGCGGACCACTCTATTTCTCCAACGCCGCCTTGGCCGCCGTGCGCTTCTTCATGCGGATGTTCAGCATCTCGACGAAAATGGAAAAGGCCATGGCAAAATAGACGTAGCCCTTTTCGAAGTGAACGTGGAAGCCCTCGGCGATCAGCGTGGTGCCGATGAGCAGCAGGAAGGATAGCGCCAGCATCTTCACCGTCGGATGGGCGCTGATGAAGTCGCTCACCGAACCGGCAAAGACCATCATGAAGCCGACGGAGATCATCACCGCGATGATCATGACCATGATGTGATCCGCCATGCCCACGGCGGTGATGACGGAGTCGAGCGAGAAGACGATGTCGAGAATCGCGATCTGCACGAGGATGGCACCCAGCGCGGCTTTGGCGGTGGCTTTTTTCTCCTCCTCAGCCGCGCCCTCCACCTTGTGATGGATTTCGACCGTCGCCTTATAGAGCAGGAACAGGCCACCGAGGATCAGGATCAAGTCCTTGCCGGAAATCTGATGCCCGAACAGCGCAAACAGCGGATTCTTGAGCTGCATGACCCACGAAATCGACAGCAGCAGCAGGATGCGTGTGACCATCGCAAAACCGAGGCCCAGCAAGCGCGCACGGGGCCGCTCCGCGACCGGCAGCTTGTCCACGAGGATCGAGATGAAGACGATGTTGTCGATCCCCAGCACGATCTCCATGACCGTGAGCGTCAGCAGCGCGATCCAGGCCTCCGGGCTGTTGATCCAGGAGAAATCGAAGAAATTGACAGCGAGGAGGGGATTGAGGGCGAGATCCATGTGAGGGCGCGGAGAGTAGCCGAAAAGGCTGAATCAGCAAATGCCCGTGAAATGATCACGCAAAGGGGCGTACAGCCTCACCACCATGAACCGCCGCCAGTTTCTCCAAACCGCCTCCGCCAGTACGCTCGCTTCCTGTGCGACGCTCCGTCCGCCCGATGCGCTGATCATCGACACGCATCAGCATCTTTGGGATCTGAATCTGATCCGTCCGCCATGGATCCAAGGTGCCCCGGAGGTGCTGCGTCATGATTTTGTGACGGCGGACTATGTGAAGGCCAACGCGGGATTAAACGTGAAGGCGATCTACATGGAGGTCGATGTGGCTCCAAGTGACCACATCAAGGAGGCCGATGGCATCGTGGCTCAATGCCGAGCCGGAAACACACCCACCATCGCCGCGACGATCGGCGGACGGCCAGCTTCGGCGGATTTCGAGGGCTATGTGAAGCGCTACGCGGGCAATGGCATCGTCAAAGGCCTGCGCCAAGTGCTTCACGGCGACTCCACGCCTCCGGGGTTCTGTTTGAGCCAGGATTTCGTACGCGGTGTGCGGACGCTCGGCAAACACGACCTTAATTTCGAGCTCACGATGCGCCCGACTGAGTTGAAGGATGGTGTGAAACTCATCCAGCAATGCCCGGAGACGCGTTTCGTGCTCGACCACTGCGGCAACGGCGATCCGAAGGCCTTCAATCCCAAGCTCGGCCCCGGTTTGAAGCGCAGTTGCACCGCTGACGAATGGAAACGTGGGATCGACGCTATCGCCGCGCAGCCCGGTGTGATGTGCAAGATCAGCGGCATCGTCGCCTTTGTGCCGCCAGGGAAATGGCATGCGGAAGACCTCGCCCCAGTTGTAAACCATTGCCTCGACGCCTTTGGCCCCGACCGTGTCTTTTTCGGTGGCGACTGGCCGGTGTGTTTGCTCGGCAGTCCGGTGCGTGGCTGGGTGGAGGCGTTGAAGCAGATCGTGTCATCGCGCCCCGTCAGCGAGCAGCGAAAGCTGTGGTCGGGGAATGCGACGCGCTTTTATCAACTGAAGCTCGATGCCAACCAGCTCATTTAAGTGAAGCCTTGCAGATGAGCTAAAAACTCGCGGCAAACCCGGCGCTGATGCGGGTGTGATCCACGCCCAGGTCATGCAGCGTCTAGGCCACCCACACGATAGGCCGAGGGTGAAACACCCGTGTGGCGGCGAAACCATGCCGTGAAGTGCGAGGCGTGGCGGAAGCCCAGCGTGAAGGCGATTTCCTTCAGCGTGCCGTGGTCGGAAACGATGCGCTCACGCGCCGCATGGAGGCGACGCCTTTCCAAAAACACGCGCAGACTTACGCCAAGGTGCTGCTGGAGGATTTGATCTGCCCGCCGGAGGCCGAGCGCGAATCCAGGGGGCAGCGACGGCACCGATTGATCCAGCGGACGCGAGTTCAGCCACGACACGAGCTGATCAACCCGCCGACGGCTTGCTGGTGCGCGAGATTCAGGCTGCACGCCGAGTTGGCGGAGCGTTTCGCTGAAAACAACGAACCAGACCGCAAACGCCGCCTCATGCGACGCCCAACCCGCCACGGAGAGCGCTTTGGCCGTGACCGATTCGCGGTAAGCCATCGTTTTCCTGCCACGATGAACGGCGCGAAAAAGAGCGCACGTTGCCAGCCGCAGTTTCGGTGACTTGGCGGCGAAATTCAGCCCGCTACGAAACAGCGGCGAGCCATCCGGCCACTGACTGCGGAAGCCGACCGACAAAAGGCGCGTGCTTTTCGCGAACCAATGCTGCCGCAGCCCCGGCGCGGAGAAAAAGGCCTGGCCACGCGGCACGACGATCTCGACCCCATCCGCACGGATGCGCACCTCGCCACGCTCGACAAAAAACACCCCCGGAGGCACCGGAATCTCCGCCGACCACACTTCACAACGAGGCACTGGGCCATAATAAACCCAAAGCCATTCGTGGCGGAGGCTGCGCCAGACATCAGCGGTGATTTCGAGTGGTCGGGGCATGTGTAAGCGATTTCCGTTTAGCATAACACAGCGCGGTTGTCTGCCCCGCCAGCTCTGCTTTGATGCTAGGATGAAGCCCAACCTTCTGCTTTCCGTGTTTTCCGCGTGTTCCGTCGGCCTGCTCTGTGCGCAGGAGCCGCGCAGCGTTAGCGGCATTTACCCTTCGCTCGCCATGTTCAACAACGAAGGCGAGTGCGGCACCGGAGCCGTTGTGCCGTGGGCGGACCGGCTGTGGGTCATCACGTATGGGCCGCATCTGCCCTTTGGATCGAGCGACAAGCTCTACGAGATCACGCCGAAGCTGACGCAGACCGTGCGGCCAGAAAGCGTGGGCGGCACTCCGGCGAATCGCATGATTCATTCCGAGTCTCAGCAGCTTTTCATCGGGCCATACATCATCGACGCCGAGCGCAAGGTGCGCGTGATCCCGCCTTCACGCATGCCGGGGCGTCTCACCGGCAATGCAAGGCATCTCAGTGACCCGGCGAACAAGATCTACTACGCCACGATGGAGGAAGGGCTCTACGAGGTGGATGTGAAGTCGCTGGCGGTGAAAAACCTCATCCGTGACGGCAATGGCGTCAAAAAGGGCTTCAACGTCGAAACGCCGCTTTCGAAGCTGAACTCCGAACTGCCCGGCTATCACGGCAAAGGTCTGTATTCGAGTCAGGGGTGCCTCATTTACGCCAACAACGGCGACCGCGACAAGCGTGTGCTCACCGATCCGACGACACCCAGCGGCGCTCTCGGCGAATGGACCGGCAGCGGCGATTGGCAGCTCGTGCGGCGCAATCAATTCACTGAGGTCACCGGCCCTGGCGGCATCAGCGGCAGCGATGCGAACGCGCCCGTGTGGAGCATCGGTTGGGATGCGAAGTCGCTCATTCTCATGCTGCTCGATGGCGGCAAATGGCAGTCGTTTCGTCTGCCGAAAGTCAGCCACAGCTACGACGGTGCGCACGGCTGGAACACCGAATGGCCGCGCATCCGCGACGTCGGCAACATCGGCGAGGACAAGGATAACCTGCTCATGACCATGCACGGCGCGTTTTGGAGCTTCCCGAAGACCTTTTCATCTGCCAACACAAGCGGCATCCGCGTGCGTAGCGCCTACATGAAGGTCATCGGCGACTTCACCCGCTGGAACGACCGGCTTGTCTTCGGCTGCGATGATTCGGCGAAATCAGAGTTCCTCAACAAACGCCAAGTCAAAGGCGGCATCGACAGCGTGGGCCAATCCCAGAGCAATCTGTGGTTCACCGGCCCGGACACCCCGGATAAACTCGGCCCCGCTCACGCCAGCGGCGCGGTTTGGCTGCATGACAGCGTGAAAGCGGGCGAGGAAGCCGATCCGTTTCTCGTCGCTGGGTGGAAGCACCGCAGCCTGTGGTTGGTGGATCACGTTTCAGGTGAATCGAAGCGCCTGGATGTGACGGACGACGAATGGCTGCGTGTGAAGGCTGAGAAAGAAGGGAAGGATGTGAGTGCCGTCATCACGCTGACGAATGGTGATGCACGCGACACGACGCCGGACGCGATTTTTGACGGCATCGCTCGAATCAGCGATGAAAACGCCCAAACCGGCCTTTTCCGCCCTCGCGGCGAAAACAAGCGCACG
Source organism: Verrucomicrobiaceae bacterium (assembly GCA_964201265.1). Lineage (GTDB taxonomy): Bacteria > Verrucomicrobiota > Verrucomicrobiia > Verrucomicrobiales > Verrucomicrobiaceae > Prosthecobacter. The sequence goes on along the minus strand of CAXNGR010000142.1, from coordinate 842 downwards.
CTGAGTTTCGCGACGAAAGACGGCTACTACGAGATGGGAGCCGATCTGGACCTCAAACGTGTCGATGACGCTGCTGCGAAGGCTTTTGTCGAAAAAGCCGTCGCCATCCCGAAGAACGTTATCACGCTCGACGTGGCGAGCGTGCTCGTTGTCGATGATTGCGGCCGCCGCTGGCGTCTGCCGCGTGCTTCCAGCGCCTTCGATGCCGCCACGAACGCAGGTGAGCTGCGCATTTGCCGCGAAGTCGCCACGGAGCGCGACATGCTAAGCGCCTGCGGCACCTTCTTCGAGCTGCCTGCCGAAAACGCCGACGGCTTCGCGAAAATTCGCCCCATCTGCTCGCACGATTTGCGTGTGACCGACTTCGGCGGCTATCGCGGTCTCTTTTTGATGAGCGGCATCTCCCCCGATGCCAAAGCCAGCGACCACCTCCTCCGCAGCGACGACGGCAAAGCCGCGCTATGGGCCGGTGCCATCGACGACCTCTGGAAACTCGGCAAACCACGCGGTGAAGGCGGCCCATGGAAGGACACGGAAGTCAAAGCCGACCAAAAGAGCGATCCTTACCTGATGTGGGCCTACGACCAGCGGACGCTGACGCTCAGCCACGATCAAAACGAGCCGGTGAGCTTTCACATCGAGCTCGATCTTACCGGTGCCGGCCTCTGGGTGACGTATCAGCACCGCGAAGTCTCTCCCGGCGAAGCGACGAGCCTCAGCTTTGAACCTGCGGTGCAGGCACGGTGGATGCGTGTGACCGCGAGCACGGCCTGCACAGCGACGGCGCAGTTGAAGTATGAGTGATTATTTCTTCCGCCGGAACGGATAGAGAAACTGCTGCC
>CAXNGR010000141.1:0-8020 GCA_964201265.1 Verrucomicrobiaceae bacterium | reverse complement strand
TCCCAAAAGCGCAGCGACCAGATCAGCGCCATCCTTGCCACCCTCCGCGCCCTCGGCCACCTCGCGTAGCCGCGCCCGCCAGAGGATGATGGCAGCAGAATGGTTTCAATTTCTCCATTCTCCCGACTGACTTGGCTGGTAAAAAATTGCCGGTAAAAAATGGGAACCGCTGTTTTCCAATCTTTTACCGCCAATCTTTTACCAGAGAAAGTTACTCTCTGCACCACTATCAGGCCGCCTTGAGTTCTGGTGCTACTGCCATTCATCCCGCCTACCGCGTCCTCAACCCGAAGACCTGGGCACCGTCCGAAACGCCTGTCATTCGTCGTGATCCAGCCCGCGAACGGGGTATCTTCCCCTGGAACCTGCGCGATTGGAGGGAACACGACGGCACTGGAGCTGCCGTGAGCGGCTAGCTGTCCGCGTCCATGTCTGGCGTGTGGAAATCCACCCCATGGATTTTCTCTGTTTCATTCGGCGTGGTCAGCACCTTCCAGATGCACCAGGAGAACAAGGAAACAACAATGCCGACCGAGATCAGCATGACAATGAGGCCTGAAGTGGTCATGGGAAAAGGGTTCGTTGGTTTAATCGTGCTTCGGCAAGCCCTGCTCCGCGCGTTTGTAAGCTTTCGAACGCGCTGAAAGCAGTCCGAAAAAGAAAAACACGATGAGCACCAGGGCCACACTAAGCTGCGCTGCCTGATTCGTGGGAACAGGAGTCCCATCTTTCACGCCGCCGATCAAATCGAGCACATAAGACGATGCCGAGCCAAAACTGAACGTGCTGAGATCGAAGCCAAACAAGCTGGTAAGCACCGTCAGTGTGAAGATCACCAGCAGGAACACCGGGCAGATCCATTTCATAATCACGCCAAAAAACGCCGGAATGCGGATCGAGGCTCCTTGATGAGCCTCCTTGAATCCGCGTTCGATGCCCCAGTGCCAGCCGAAAACAATGATCTGAATGGTGGCGAGGATGAAAATCAAAAAAGTGCCCACCCAGAAGTCCAGAGTGTCGAGCGCCTTCAAGGAGCTGGTGAAATACACCACAAAGACAGTGCCCAGCGTGGTCAACAGACCCAAAATCGTCACGCTCACCTTCCGCCCAACATTCATGACCTCTTCAAGGAAGGCGATGCCGGGTTGCAGCATCGAAATCGAGCTCGTGATGGCGGCTAGGAAGAGCATGAAGAAAAACGCGCCTCCAAAGAATGCCCCCAGCGGCATTTTGGCGAACACCAGCGGCAAAACTGTGAAGCCCAGACCAAACGTGCCCTGCCCTGCGACCGAAGCCAAGCCCAAGAACGCCACCGCAGCCGGCACTGTGATCAAGCCACCGAGGGCAACCTCGCAGAACTCATTCGCGCTGCTTGCTGTGAGGCCGCTGAGCACCACATCGTCCTTTTTTCGCAGGTAGCTGGCATAAACGATGATGACCCCGAACCCGACCGAGAGGCTGAAGAAAATCTGCGCTGCTGCCGCCATCCATAACAGTGGATTTTTAAGCTGCTGCCAGGGCGTGATCGTCACCAATTTCAACGTACCACCGCTCGCTGCGATCTGTTTCTCCGCGTCTGCGATGGCGGCTGCACCTACCAGTTCCTGGACCAGCGCTTTTTCACCAGGCGCAGGCTGCGTGCGCTCGATCTGCACCTTGCTGGGATTCCACATGTAGCCCAGGCCATTGACCACGTTGTCGTGCGGCTTCGCCGGATCGGGCGCACCCAGTGTCATCACCCGTGCCAGCACGACCAGAGCTAAAACAATGAGCAATGGCATGCCGTAGTTGCACATCTTCTCGATGCCACCGGAAAGGCCGCGATAGATCAGCCAGAAATTAAACACGAACACGATCAGCAGCCACGGCAATGCCGCATCCCATGAGAAAGTGAGTGCGGCACCATCCGCACTCTGCCCGCTCATTGCTTTGAACATGTCCACCGCTTGATCCGCGCTCGTCAGGTGGACCCCACCGCTCCAGAACTTCACCGCATACCCCAGACACCATGATTCGATGAACACATAATACATGTAGATCACCACCGGCACGATCACCCCAATGATGCCCACATACTTCGCCCAGCGTTTGTTCAGGATCGCCGCAAATGCACCCGGACACGAATTGTAACCCCGGCTCCCCGCATAGCGCCCCATCGCCCATTCAGCCCAGCCGATGGGCAGGCCGATGATGAGGAATGAGATCGCATAGGCCAGCATGAAGGCTCCACCGCCGTATTGTGCCGCGAGGCCGGGAAAACGGAGAAAATTGCCCAGGCCCACCGCACTGCCTGCGACGGCCATGATGACTCCAAGACGTGATCCCCAAGCTTCTTTGATCTGCGACATGGTGGCGAGGTTAGGCCCCACCGGCTTGGGAGCAAGAAAGAATTGCCAGACGTCACATTGTGTCGGTTTTCCCACGCTTCCTGCGATGAGACGCCTGATTCACCCGCTTGAATTTCTTGCTGCGGACGGCGATGCATCGCCATTCCATGCTAACCTCCCTTTCCGAACTTTCCCAGCGCAAAGCCAGCGGCCCCAAAGTGGCCGTTTTGACCGCCTACGATTATCCGACCGCCCGCATGCTCGATGACGCGGGCATTGATATGATCCTCGTGGGCGATTCCCTCGGCATGGTGGTTCACGGCCTGCCGGACACCACCGGGGTAACGATGGAAATGATGCTCATCCACACCGCCTCCGTCTGCCGGGGTGTGAAACGTGCCCCAGTCATCGCCGATCTGCCCTACGCCAGCTACCGCACGGCGGAGGAGGCTCTTGCCAATGCCAAACGTCTCATGGACTGCGGCGCATCCGCCGTGAAACTCGAAGGCGGCGTTTCGATGATCCCGCAGGTGCGCGCCATCATTGCCGCAGGCATCCCTTTGGTCGGTCACATCGGCATGCTGCCACAGAGCGTGAAGGAGGAAGGTGGCTACAAAAAGAAAGGCAAGACCAGCGAGCAAATCGAGCGACTCATCGCCGATGCGCAGGCCTTGGATGCCGCTGGAGCCGTGGCGATGGTTTTAGAGAGCATCGTTCCTGAGGTCGCCACTCAGATCACTGGCCTCGTTAAAGGCAGCACGATCGGCATCGGTGCCGGTTCAGGCACCGACGGCCAAGTTTTGGTCACTCCCGACCTGCTGGGCAGTTTTCCCTGGTTCAGACCGCCGTTTGCTAAGGCCCGGGCCGATGTCGCCAGTGAGACGCATCGAGCGGTGCGCGAATACATCTCCGAAGTGCAAGGGACGCTGCTTCGATGAAGAATCATGGCGCTGTACGTCATCGTGGCCGCCCTGCCATCTGGGAGTGCCGCCACACACCAGTGGCGTTGTCGCTACGTTGCGGCTGACGCACGGCTCTGAGCACAGCGTCATTTCACGAGGAAATGAGCGCGGAAGGCGTCGAGGGCGGGCTGGGTGCTGATGTCGGCACCCGTGGACTCGTCGATCCAGTGGGATTGTTCGTTGAGAAGGTAGTTGTGATAGGCCGCAGTTGCTGGATCGGCATCGCCACTCCACAGGCGGAGGCGTGAACCGACGCTGTGCAGCTGCGAGCCGGGAGTGAGCGGCAGGGCAAGGCCAGTGCCGATGAATCGAGTGCCTGCGGACTGCGGCAGGGCAAGTGGGCTGGTGCGCACTTCACCAAGGAAGGCGCGGGTGACAGCGGTGGAGCGGATTTGGACAAACAGACCTTCCTGCGGCGGGACGACGCGGAGGGCGGTGGATTCATCCGCGAGCGGATGCGTCTGGAAGCCGTTGGTGGCGGAGTCGAAGGTCAAGGCACGGTCGGATTCCTCAGGCGTGCTGCCAGACTGGAAGGCGGAGGCGGGCAGAAGTGTGTTGAGCGTCCAGTGCGGACGAATCGCGACACGGGCACCGGCCACCGCAGCGACGGAGGCGAGCTTCAAGTCGGAGCCAATGTCGAATGTCTGGCCTGCGAGGGTGCCATCGAGCACTTCGAGGTAATGCGCAGTATCAGGGGGCAGTGAAATGGTCACTGGGAGCGTGAGTTGGGTGCCATTGACGCTGGAGACGCGACCGATGAAGACGGCGGGCTTCAAGAGTGGCATGGAGAGAGTCTGGCGACCGACGTGGAAGGTGCGGCGGGACCAACCTTGGACCGGAGTGACGGCCGTGGCCTCGGCGGTGCCGTTGAGATCGGCATCGAGCTGAACTTTGAGGCGGACGAAGCCCTGTTCGAGTGTGGTGGCGGCTTCGAGGTCGGCAAAGCGCAGCGTTTCGGTCTGATCTGCGCCGATGATGGTGGTGGGAGTGATGGAGAGAGCCGTCCAGGTTTGAAGATCAGCGCTGGATTCGAGGATGTAGCGCAGATCGCGATGCTCGCCGACCGGGCGGGTGATGAGAGCGTCGATGACGCCTGTGGTGTCGTGGGTGGCGAGGCGGAAGCGGGAATTCTGCGCACCGCTGGCAGGCGAGGTGCCGAGGGCGTATTCGAGGAGGTTGGTGTGGCCGTCGGCGTCAGGATCGTCGGCAGGGTTGTTGAGGCCCGCGAGGTTGTTCCGCGCCTGCCAGGAGGTGAAGGTAGCGGTTTCACTGCTTTCTTCCGCAGAGGCGGAGGAGAGATCACGCGTCATGCGCTGGTCGAGCGGTGCGCCGAGCGGCGCAGCAAATCCGAAGTCGATGGTCATGATGCCGGAGGAGTCTGCCGCGTCGTCCATGAAGGCTTCGTGGCCATTTTCACCCGTGGTGGAGGTGGGGCTGGAATTCACGGGCATGGCCCCGTAGGCGAGGTTGATGATGCCGGAGGAGACGCCAGTGAGCAGCGGAGCGGATGGGTCCGTGCCGTTTTCATCGTAGCGGTCGTCCTTGGCGGTGTTGGCGTTGGTGCTGAGCGAGATGTTGCCAAGTCCGAGGATGGAGGTGAGTCCGCTGAGCGGCGCACCTGCTGCAAACATGGAGGCCGGAATGTGGACGTAGTAGGCCGCTGGTGAGGAGGCGTAGAGCATGTAGGTGCCGTTGGCAGAGGTGACGGCCTCGGAGACGGGCGTGTCTGTCACGGCCTGTGTCTGCTGGAACAAGCGCACGGTGACGTTCGGCATGGGGAGGTCGATGCCGGCGTCATAGATGCCGTTGGCATTCACGTCCCGGAAAACGAGGTTGCCGACCATGATGGCCTTCGGCTTGAGGCCGATGTCGAGGGTGAGGTCGGTGTCGGAGTCGAAAGCGTTGTCACTGGTCTTGTCAAAGCCAGCCTCGCGCCCATCGGCGTCGGTGGGAAGAGCACCGGAGACAGGAGAGAAGACTGCGGTGGTCACACCGGTGACTTCCGGCTGTGCGGTGGGCTGGGCATTTTGATTCGTGTTGTCATCGCTGCCACTGGTGGTCAACGTGGTGGGCACGAGGAAACTCAGCGGGCCGCTGGTAGTGAACTGGGCGGCGGGAATGCGCAGCCTGTAGCCTTGCGGGGCGGAAATCGGTGGGCCGTGAAGCAGGAAGGCTCCATTGGCATCCGTGAGTGTGGAACCGACGATGGATTCTTGGCTGCCGACGCCCGTCACATGCACCAGTTCGACGGAGATGCCTGAAATACCCGTGTCGATGCCCGTCTGGAATTTGCCGTCAGCGTTCACATCCCGGAAGACGAGATTGCCGAAGCCGAGGCGGGTAGCGAAGCCGAAGTCGATGCAGAGATTGACGTTGCCATCGTATGCGTCGTCGCTGGTGCCCTGGAAGCCGAGTTCATCCGCACCTGAAGGCGCAGCACCCGCGACCAATGTAACTGGCGGAGCGGTGATGCCGACGAGTTCAGGCTGCTGCACGTCGATACCGTCCTCGCCGATGTTGTCATCCGCCATGGCGGTCTGATGACCGCGCAGAGAGATGCAGCGGAAGAGCGGTCCGGCACCCAAGGGGCCGTTGTTGATCCTGATGGACTCTTTGAAGTTGTCCGCAGCGACGTGGACGGTGTAAACGCCGGGACTGAGGTTGTTAAAGAGGTAGCGTCCGTTCGCGTCGGTGTAGGTGCTGCGGATCGCATTGGAGGACCCTGCGGAGGCATTGCCGGTGTAGAGCAACATCCAGACGCCGGGGACGCCCTCGCCAAGATCGGCCACGCCGTTGAGGTTGATGTCATTGAAAACGAGATTGCCAATGCTCAGGAGGCTCGGCACTGCACCGCCGCTGAAGCCAAAGTCGAGAGTGAGATCGGCGTCGCTGTCGTTGAAGGCATCCTGAGCCGCCAGATAGCCGGTCTCGGTGCCCGCGGCGGCAGGTTCGGTGCCGTAGGCGAGTTCAAAGACGATGGAGGTGACGCCAGTGAGCGTCGGATCGGCAGCGTCGAGGCCGTCTTCACCCGCGTCGTCATCCTCGCCGTTATCATCGCCAAATCCTGGCGAGGAGAGTGCGCCTGCCAGGAGTCCACCAACAGCAAACTCTGAAGCGGGGATGTGGACGAAGTACTGGCCTGCTTCATACGCGTTGAGCAGATAGGTTCCGTCGAGCTTGCTGGTGGTTTCCATCACGGGGACGGTGCCAGCATTGTTTGGATCATCGCCGAAGCGGAACAGGCGCAGCTTAACACCGGGCACACCGAAGTCGGTGGCGTCGTAGATGCCGTTGGCGTTGAGATCACGGAAGACGAGATTGCCAACACTGAGGGGTTTCGGCGAGAAGCCAAGATCGACGGTCAGATCGACATCCGCGTCGGCATAGTCGTCGTTTTCAGACAGATAGCCGGTTTCCGTGTCCTCAGAGGTGGGGGCGCTGCCGGGCAGCAGGGTGAAGAGAGGAGTGCGGACGCCGTCAGTGAGCACAGAACCAGGGGTGAATCCGTCCTGGGCAGTATCATCATCTCCTGCGGTGGTCGTTGGCAAGCTAGCTGCGGATGGCAATGATGGCACGCTGCCATCGAGGGCACCACCTTCGGCGAAGTTCGTGGCAGGCACGCGGACGGAATAGCTGCCGGGGGCCACATTGAAGCTGTAAAGACCGCCGTCGTAAGTCGAGGTGGTGGCCACAGGCACGGTGGCGTTGGGCAGGTTCGACCATAGCTCGACGGTGACGCCATCAAGACCGATTTCGATGTTTGGATCGAAGATGCCGTCGTTGTTCGCGTCGCTGAAGATCAGGTTGCCAATGGTGACCTGCGGCACGAAGCCGAGGTCGAGGGTGAGATTGGTGGCGGAGTCGTCGATGTCGTCGCTAGAGCCGAGGTGGCCGCCTTCTTGGCTGCCGACAGGGGCGTTGGTAGGTGTGAGTTCGAAGACAGCGGTGTTGATGCCGTTGAAGGAAGGATTGCCGTTGTCGATGCCATCCTCGCCGAGGTGGTCATCACCGCTTTGGACGCCAAGAGAGCTGGCGTGGAAGTAGAGCGGCATGCCGAAATCAAACTGCCAAGCGGGCACACGGAGGAAGTAGCGGCCCGGAGCCAGATCACTGAAGAGGTAGGTACCATCCTCGGCAGAGACGGTCGTGGCGACGGGGGAGTCGAAGGGAATGAAGCTGTTTTCTGTGTAAAGCTCGACGGTGACGCCACCCACGCCCTCGCCGGTGTCGCCGCGACCGTTGTAGTTTGCGTCGATGAAGACGAGATTGCCGACTGAGACGGAGCGGAAGAAGCCGAAGTCGATGGTGAGATCCGTGTTGTCGTCGTTCACATCGTCCGAGAACGAGTTGGAGCCGAACTCACCGAGGGAATTGGTCGGTTCCGCGTCGGGAGTGAGATTGAAGGGAGCGGACGCGATGCCGGTGGTTGTGGGAGTGGCGCTGTCGATGCCGTTTTCGTCGAGATTGTCGTCAATGCCGTTGTCTGAGCCGTCACCAGGGATCGAGCGCCAGCCGGAGAGTGTTTTGCCAGGTGCGAACTCGGACGGTGGGATGAAGACGAAGTAATCCCCCTCGGCCAGATTGCCAAAGATGTAGTGACCACCGGCGCTGGTGTAAGTGGTGGCCACTGGCGGAGCGGTAAGCGGATCTGCCCCGGCACCAAAGAGCTGCACTTTCACCCCGTCGATGCCTTCGCCCTCGTCATAGATGCCGTTGCCATTGAGATCGACG
>CAXNGR010000140.1:0-8031 GCA_964201265.1 Verrucomicrobiaceae bacterium | reverse complement strand
GGTTCGAGGCCGCTGCCGGTGACGCAGGAGACGGAGACGCATTGCACCCCCGCCTTTTCATCCTTCGCAGTTTTGCTACGGAGAATGGATAGGCGGTCACCGGAGCCGCCTAAAGGCGGGACTACAATACGGGGAGCCTCTGAGGGCGGGAGTGCCGTGCTCCAATCCGCATGGAGGCCGAGATCGGCTTTGTTGAGGATGAGGATGCGGCGTTTGGCGATGGAATCCGGCAAGTTCAGGCGCTGAGCGGCGCTGGCGGGCTGGCTGGCATCGACGACTTCGATGACGAGGTCGGCGCGGTCGAGTTCGCGCTCGGTGCGCTGGATGCCGACGCGCTCGATGTCGTCATGGGACTCGCGCAGGCCTGCGGTATCGACTAGACGCAGGGGGATGCCGTGGACCTGGATGATTTCCTCGATGGTGTCCCGGGTGGTGCCGGCGGTGGGGCTGACGATGGCACGCTCAAAGCCGAGCAGGGCATTGAGCAGGCTGCTTTTGCCGACGTTTGGAGCGCCCGAGATGACGGTGCGGGCACCGTGGCGCAGGATGCGGCCCTGCTCGGAGGTGGCGATGAGTTTTTGCGCGCGTTCGAGCACGGCGTCGAGGCGCTGCACCAAGGCGGCACCGGTTTCAGGCGAGATGTCTTCATCTGGGAAGTCGATGAAGGCTTCGATGTGGGCGAGCACGGGGATGATCTCCTGCTGCATGGCGGTGGCTTCGCGGCCGATGGCTCCGCCGAGCTGCTCGTTGGCGGCCCTGAGGGCAAGGGTGCTCTGCGCGTGAATGAGGTCCATGACGGCCTCGGCCTGGGTGAGGTCCATTTTGCCATTGAGGAAGGCCCGCTGGGTGAATTCACCGGGTTCAGCGGCACGCGCACCACAGGCGAGGAGACGATCCAGAACACGCTGGGTGACGAGCACGCCGCCGTGACCGTGGAACTCGATGACGTCCTCGCCCGTGTAGCTGGCGGGTGAGTTGAAGTGCAGCAGCAGGCCGTGATCGAGCGGATTTCCGGTGCTATCGACGACTGGAACGAGATGCGCCAGACGAGGCGTGAGTTTGGCGGGAAGTTTGAAAGCCTGGGCGGCGATGGCTAGCGCTTGCGGCCCGGAAACGCGCACGACGCTGATGGCGGCCTCGCCAAGGGCGGTGGAAATGGCGGCGATGGTGTCTGCGAGCATCGGCGATGGTGAGAGCAGCGGGCTGAAAGTTCAAGAAGCGATCTGGAAAGATGCAAACGACGAGTTCTTCCGTGCTGCGGTCTTGAACGTTGATTCTCAAGGCCTATGCTGGCTGACTTTCCAACCTGACCAAGCCGTGCATGACTGACTCAACAACCGCCGACATTCCCATGGGGGCATGGGTTCCACGACATGTGTCATGGCTGGAGATGGGCGTTTACTTTGGCGGGGCGCTGCTGGTGGCGGCGCTGGGGACTTGGTGGATTTTGAAAAACAGCGGCCAGGTCGGTCTGGATGCTCCTGACCACCGGCGCAAGCTGCATGAAAAGGCGATCCCTCGCCTGGGAGGCGGGCCGATCTTCCTGGCGGTGGGCTTGGCGTGTCTGGTGGCAGGCTACCTCGGCGGCCTGGGCTGGACTCGTTGGCTGCCGGTGGCCATCTGCAACGCGCTGATGTTTAGCGTGGGTTTTGTGGATGATTTGAAGCCGCTGGGGGCCAAGGTGAAACTTGTCGGTCAGATTGGCACGGCGCTCATTCTTTACGCGCTCGGTGTCTCGATCGACACCTTGAGCAATCCTTTTGGCGAAGGCAGTATCAGTCTGGGCTGGTGGGGCCTGCCGATCACGCTGATGTGGCTGGTGAGTATCCCAAACATCATCAATCTGATCGACGGCATGGACGGGCTGGCGGGTGGGTTTGGGCTGTTTTTGTGCCTGACGCTGGCCTTCATTGGCTATCATGGCATGCAGCCGGACGTGCTGGTCGTGGCGCTGGCGATGGCTGGAGCGTTGGTGGGCTTTTTGATCTTCAACCTGCCGCCAGCCAAGATTTTCCTGGGGGACGGTGGCGCTTACCTCATCGGCTTTTTCATCGCTTCGGTGTCATTGTTTACCTCGAACAAAGGTTCCGTCATCGGGGCGCTTTTGGTGATCATTATGGCGCTGGGAGTGCCGATTTTGGACACCCTGTTTGCGATCATCCGCCGGGCCGTGCGTGGCGTGCCGATCTTCAACGCAGATGCAGAGCACATCCACCATCGGCTGATCCTGCTGGGCTTCAGCAAAGGACGGGCGCTGGTGGCTTTGTACTCGGTGTGTCTGGCGCTGAGCCTAGTGGGTCTGAGCGTGCTGCTGACCAAGGGCGGCGCGGCGCTGCCGGTGGCGGGCGCGTTTCTGCTGCTGCTGGCCCTTGGCGCGGCGCGTTACCTCGGCTACGTGCGCAGTTGGTCGAATTTCCGTGAGCAGCTCGACGAGGTCATGGAGCGCCGCCGCAAACGAGAGTTCTTCCGTGCCTACGGTCGGGTGTTGGATTTCGAGGTGGAGCGTTGTGAGAGTCTGGAGAGTTTTTCCAAGCAGTTTGAGCACGGAGTCAAACGCATGGGACTCGGGCTCAGCGCCCAGAGCGGCAGCGTTCCCGAGACGCTGAAGCTGGTGAGCGGCAGGCTCTGCACCATCCATCATCCGCAGGACGGGATGGAGGCCTCCGAATGGCATCTGCGGCTGGACGTTTTGCTGCCCGCTTTGGAACGCTGTGTTGAAAAGTGGGGGGCACTGCCGTCTTCTATTGAGCAGCAGGTGCCCCATCCAACCCCAGCCACCAGCATTTCGCTCCAGGCATGAAGCCAGCCCTCCCAACCGCGCCAGAATCTCCGCGCCCCATTTTAGTCGGAGATGATCCGGCAGAAGAAAACATACCTGCATTGGAGGTAGGTCTTGGCACGTCGGAGAAGGTGGAGGAGGACAATGACGATGAAAAGTACGATCATGAGCTGCCCGGCCCTGCGTGGCAGGGGCTCATTTTTGCTTTGGTGCCGATGCTGGTGATCCTGTTTGGCGCTGGCCGAGAAGCGTGGTCCAAGGGCTTAGCGGCAGTCCTGATGGCGCTCGTCATGCTGGTTTTTCCCGTGCAGCGCAGGCTGCCTAAGATCGCCATGTTCGGGCTATTTGGAGCGCTGCTGGCTCCTTTGCTGGCGTTTTTGCCAGCCGACTGGCAGCTCGGCCTGCCACAGTGGAGAACACGCCTACTCAACGACTGGGGAGTGCCGCTTTCCAGTACGATCACCCCGCAGGCGTGGGTGACGTGGGAGGCGTGGTTGCTTCATGGCACTTGCCTCGCGTGGCTGACGTGGTGTCTCACTCGTGGATTTTCCAGCGAACAACGCCGCACCATGCTGCAAACACTGACCTTCGGTGGCATGCTGCTCTGCGGCTTGGCGATTCTGGAGCATATCAAATGGGTCGAGATGCCATGGTGGCCGCGAAATCCCATGGCCTGGGGGAATGGATTTGGGCCCTTTGCCAACCGAAACCACACCGCGACAATCTCCGCTATCACTTGCGTTCTCTGCGCCGCCAATGCCTACGACGCGCACCGGCGCAAGTCACGCCGCTGGATGCTTTTCCTCCTCGGCGCGGCACTGCCGCTGGCCTGTATTTTCATCAACACCTCCAAAGCGGGGGTCATCCTACTTTTCCTCGGCTTGACGACCTGGCTTGGCACCTCGGCCATGCGAAAGGGCTTCTTCCAAAAAATGGCGGTGACGTTTTCTCTGGTCATGGTCATCGCCACGCTGCTGGTCATGTCCGGTGGTGGTGTTGGTACGCGCCTGCAATCTGGCGAGTTCACTCAAGTCGGTGCGCGCGGCATGCTGGTGGTCGAAACGCTCAAAATGGTGGTCCAGTCCCCTTGGCTGGGGGTTGGCCTGGGAAATTTCGAAGCTATCGTCTCCCTTGTCGCTGAGTTTCAGCAACCACACTCGCGTTTCATTCACCCAGAGAACGATCTGCTCTGGCTGCTTGCGGAAGGCGGTTTGCTGACGGTTTTATCCGTCCTTGTGCTGCTGCTATGGATTTTCCGATCATCCGGCTCTTGGTTTGGAAAAAAGCGCAAAGGCACTCAAAACAGACTGGACCGCAAACTGCGCAATGCGGCAGCCATTGCTTTCGGCATAGGAGTCGTGCACGGCTTAGTGGACGTGCCGAATCATGGTTTGGCTTTTGCTCTTCTTATGGCGCTGTTGGCAGGCATCCTAGTGCGGCCCCGGCGTCTGCGTACAGCAGCCGGACCGGCTGACCGTCTTTTGGTCCGAGTCGCTGGCGTTGTCGTTCTGCTGATAGGGGCAGGTTGGCTCGCCGTGACCCTGGGCCATGCTTCCCGGTTTCCAGGCAGCAGCGCGGCGGAATCCCTCCGCACACGCGCCAACTGGCTGACCATGACCGGTTCGGTGGCCGGTGGTTTGCCCCTCATGAACGAAGCAGTGCGGTTGAACCCGATGAGCTTTGAACTCTACTTCGAACGCGCCCGCATGTTGGGCTATCTAGGCAAGCCGAAAGACGAAGTGCTGCTGGACTTCTCGCGCTCGCGGGCTTTGGAGCCGCATTATGCCGCGCTCTGCTACCAAGAGGGTGTTTTCTGGCTGGATTTTGCGCCATCTTACGCCGTGATCGGCTGGCGTGAGTATTTGCGGAGGTATCCAGCTTTAGAGATCCGCACCTACGGCCACTATAGGGCACTGCTGAGTCATGCCGAGCGCCACCCAGAGTTGCGCGAGCCGCTTTGGGCCATGGCAAGTTCGGTGGATCTTAAGCTCGATTACCTCGGCACCACTCGCACGCGTGAGGAATTTGACCGCTGCCTGCGCAGCATGCTGGAACTCCAGCCTCAGCTTGAGGGGATTGCCCCCTTGCAAAGAAAAGCCCTCTTTGATCTCTGGAATCGGCTGGGCGACCCAAAGACGCTCATGACCCAGCTAGAGCGAAACAAAAAGTGGCGGGACGACGGCTGGCCCCTTCTGGCGGACTATCACGCCCGCAACTCTGACTTCGTGAGAGCTTGCCAGATCGCCGCCGCCTATCTGCCCTCGTTGAATCGCGCAACACCCGATGCCGCCTCAGACATAGCCACCCTTGAACGCGCGATGCTTTTGAACCTCAACGACCCAAGACGCGGCATCGATCTCTTCCAAGCGCAGAAGAAATCAGGAGAAATCGACGACGCTCTGCGCACCCTGGAAAAGCTGTTGAGCAACCCCAAGGCTCCAGCCTACCTTCATCAGGAAATCGCGGCCTTGTACATGGAAAAAGAGGACTTTCGCAGGGCTTGGGAGCATTTTAGGGAAGCCATGCTCAAACTTTAATCTCGCAGAGCTTGGCGTAATGCGAGGCGCATTCTCTTTTTTGAGAATCCGAGATTGACGCATTCCTGCGAGACGTTTAGCTTATTTAACAATCAAGCGTGCCTCTCATTTAACGAAATCAATATGGCTAAACTAGTAATCATAGACGACGAAGCCGCCATCCTGGAGCTCATGACCAAGCTCTGCAAAGCCGCTGGGCATCAGGTCTTTGGCTGCACCACGGGCATCGACGGCATTGCCGCCATTCGTTCCAACCAGCCCGACCTCGTCATCGTGGATCTGCGAATCGGCGATGTGAACGGTCTCGACCTCGTCAGCATGTGCCGAGATCAGTTCCCGAACACCGCCGTCATCATGGTCACTGGCCATGGCAGCGTCGAAACCGCCGTGGAGGCCATGCGTCTCGGAGCCTTCGATTACCTCACCAAGCCCTTCGATCTTGGCGACCTCATCAAGACCGTGAATCAGGCGCTTCAGCGCAACGGCGTGGCCGCCGCGACTCCGACAGCCCTGCCCAGCACGACACTGCGCTCCACCTCCTCTTCCAAACTCATCGGTCACAGCGACGCTATTCAGCGCATTTTTGACATCGTGCGCCGCGTTGCCAACAACGACAGCCCCGTGCTCCTCGAAGGCGAGTTCGGCGTGGGCAAGCACATGGTTGCCCGTGCCCTGCACGAGGCCAGCCGCCGCAGCGCGGCCTCCTTCAAAGAACTGCAATGCAGCGCCATGCCCGAGGATGCCCTCGAAACCGAACTCTTCGGCCAGACCGCCATCTTCAATCGTGCAGCGGGTGGCACCATCCACCTTGCCGAGGTCAATCAGCTCCCTGCCCGCATTCAGGCCCAGTTGAACACTTTCTTGGACGAGGCCCAGTCTAAAAAAGGCTGGGGCAACGGTTCGGGGGGGGCGGACTTCCGCCTCATCGTCTCCAGCACCATCTCCCTCGAAGATGCCGTGAAGGCAGGCAAATTCCGTGAAGACCTCTACTACAAGCTCTCCGTCGTTCCGTTAAAGATCCCACCACTGCGGAACCGCCGCGAAGATGTGAAGCCTCTCGTCGAGCATTTCCTCAAAGAACTCGCCGAGCGCACCGACGACAAGGCCAAGACCATTGATCCCGCTGCCATCGAGTTTCTCGAAAAGTACACGTGGCCCGGTAACGTCTCCGAACTGCGCAACGCCATCGAGCGCGCCTGCGCCTTCGCCGAGAACGACCGAGTCAAGCCCTCCGATTTGCCTGCCAAAGTCACCCAGCAGATCGAAGTGCCTACCCCGTCCTCCAGCGAGGGCATCACGAAGCTCCCCATCGGCTCCACCCTCGACGATTTCATCAAGGGCCAGGAGCGCGTCTTCATTCAGGAGACGCTTAAGTACAACAGCGGCTCCCGCGAAAAGACCGCCAGCATGCTGGGCGTCTCCATCGCCACCCTGTATCGCAAGATGGGTCTCAATGTCGAGCGCAAGACCACGATATAATCTGTTCGAGAGAAAAGCTTCTAGCCCGTTTTAGGCCGCAAATATCAAGGCTTGAATATGATTAATAATTATGGATATTATTAATCATGATCGAATTTGAAGTTTCTCCGACCTCGTTGTCTAGCCAAGCATTGGTTGTGGGCACCCTTGTCGCCACGCTTTTAGTGATCTGGTTGGTTGGACGATTGTTGGTTCCGGTGCGTTTCCTCCCAGGCAATAAAATGCTGCGACTGGCGGTTGTGATGGTGAGCGGATTAAGCTTCACCACAGGAGCTGCCGCATTTTTTTGCCTGCGCCACATGCACTTCATGAGCTGGCTGGCAGTTGGACAGGTTTTGGCTTTGGGGATTTGGTTTTGGCTAAACCGCAGCATTGAAACCAAAACCGGAGGGGCCGAACCCTGGGAATGGCGTGAAATCGCCACCATGCTTGCTGTGGGAGCTGTCTTTGTGGTCTTTTCCATCCTGCCAGGCATTTGGTGGAGTTCTGAAGGCGGAATCGTGTCGCTTCATGAAGACCTGGGATTTTATGTGAGCCTCGTCTCAGCGCTTCCAGAGGCGCAGGCGGCCAATGCTTGGGCCATTTTCATGGGGGAAGAGGCCAGAGAGGCTTCAGGCATACGAGATGCATGGTATCACTGGGGCGGGATCTTTCTCGCCGCAGGCATTCGAGGTGTTTCAGGACTGCCAGCGGCCCCAGCCTTGCTTCTTGTCACCAGTGGTGTGCTGAATTTCATCCTCACGCTAGCGGCAGCCGCTCTGGCCGACAGCCTCTGGCGGTTGCGACCCACCGCAGCTTTGCTGGCTGGTGCAGGAGCCATTCTTTGCGTGCATTTCGTGCGGTTGATACCCACTCTCCTCGACGTTCTGAACTCGGCCTTGCCCTTCGATGTATTTCATCATGTGCGGGTGACATTGGCGCTTACCTTGCCCTACAAATACGAAGGCGTGCTGCTGCTGCTGACACTCGCCTTGTGGCAGGCACGGCGTCCGGGCCTGTCCCTGTTCACATTGTACGCCGCCGCGTGCAGCGCCCCGCACAGCGTGGCCGTGGCCGCCTCTGCGACCGCCACCTTGGCCGGCCTTGGTCTCGTGCTTCGCGACCGGACCATGCTGCGAACGGGGCTAGCCGCCACTTCTGTTAGCTTGGCAGGCTGGGCGACGATGCATTTCGTTTTTAGCGCGGGTCTGACCGTTTCCAAAGGAGCCCCGGCCGTGGGGTTCTCAGCCCTCAGTG